>JBCNVF010000098.1 GCA_039630355.1 Brevinematia bacterium | reverse complement strand
AAAAGGGGTAAGAAAAACTTTCACCCTATCCCTCACTTCCTTGGGTAAAAGGTAACTATCCATGGCAGTTCCCATTCCTTGGTTGTATCCTCTAAGTAAATATAATTAACAGCTAACTATAGTCAATTTCAAATCGCAACAAAACCCAAAAGATACCCAAGAAAAAACAAACACTTTCCAAAAGTATCCACTAAGTGATAAAAAGCTACCTTGACTAGAACTACATTAACAGCACATAAAAATAACCAACTCCAGCTTTGGAATTTGAAAGTTACCCTATCAAAAAGCTAGTATTCTACCGGCTCCAATTTCTACTTGAGTAACAAAAATGACGATGCTTATATTTATATTGGGTAGGTGAAGGTATGATGGAAAGTTTTGTAAAAAATTCAAGAGAGAACATAAAAGCGTTAATGAGAACTTTAGGTATAGTCGGCGAATCTGAAGCTATAATTGACACCTTCACGAAAGCAATGAACATTGCCAAGAGTGACTCAGTAGTCCTAATAACAGGAGAAACAGGGGTAGGAAAGGAACTTTTTGCAGAAGCTATTCACAAACTAAGCCCCAGAAAAGAATACCCTTTTGTAAGAATAAACTGTGCTGCAATCCCTGAAACTCTTCTTGAAAGCGAACTTTTTGGATACGAAAAAGGTGCCTTCACAGGAGCAAACAAAAGGAAGATAGGACTTTTTGAAATTGCCAACAGAGGAACTCTATTTCTAGACGAGATCGGAGAAATATCACTATCCGTGCAAATAAAACTCCTAAGAGCTATAGAAGAGAGAAAAATAATAAGGCTAGGAGGACTAGAGTATATACCAATAGATTCAAGAGTCATAACCGCAACAAACAGAAATTTACTTGAGGAAGTGAACAAAAGAAATTTCAGAGAGGATCTATTCTTCAGAATAAATGTCGTCTCCCTCTATATACCTCCCTTGAGAGATAGAAAAGAGGACATACTTCCTCTTTTTTACCACTTCCTAGAAAAATTTTCAAAGAAAAACAATAAAACAATAACAAGAGTAGATGAAGATTACTTAGAGTTCCTTCTTAACTATTCTTTCCCCGGAAATGTAAGAGAACTCTCAAACTTTGTTGAAAGAGCCGTAGTTTTAAGCGAAAACGGAGTCATCTCACTAGATTCAATTCACGATTATGTAATAAACTACATCCCCAAAAGAGATATTGAAAGAACCGAAAAAGAGGTAATAATGTCTGCACTAGTGAAGAATAACTTCAATATCTCCAAAACTTCAAGATTACTAGGAATTCATAGAAACACATTAACAAGAAAAATAAAAAAGTATGGAATACTCCTAAAGAGAAGATAACACCATCCTCTACATTAGTCATCAATACTTCATCAGAAATCTAGGTTTTACCTCTTCGTAAACTGAAAGATCATCATGCGTAGCCTATCAAAACTTCAAGTTTAATAACCCAACTTGTATTAAAGAAAAATCTGACCAAAAGCACATCCAAAGAGTCCCAATAAAGTCTAAAATCTGACGGTCAGACACGGCTTTTCTCTGGGTAAATATCTTTTCCAACAAACACCTAAAAGTTTGGTATTAAGTGAAGTTTTGTGACTGACGAAAACCAAAGAGTAAGTAGACAAGCTTAGAATCTTCCTTCCTAACGGAAATTGGAACTTATTGAAGAGTTTTGCTAAATGGTAAGGAGTGAATTTGATTAGTTATCATAACCGATAAAATAAGTTAGTCCAGAGTTATAGAATACCGCTATTATGGAGAAGTGGAAAAAGGAAAGAGAGTTCTCTCTGAAAATATCAATCCTTGAAGGTAGTATATCGGCAATTTCTGGAGCAATAATCCACCAAGGCTTCTTCCTCCAGAGTTTTATAATATTCCTGAACGGACCAGATTTCTGGATCTCAATTCTACCAAACTCTCAGTTCATATTCTCTTTTCTTGGGCTTCTTAGCGGATACTATTTAACAAGAGTAGGTGAAAGAAAAAAATCTGCTATTTTCACCAACACTATCTATAGGTGTATATTCATTCTGCCTGCTATCTCACTGCTCGTATTTGGACCATCACAAACCACCCTATCTATTTTCATCATTTCTACACTGATTTCTTTCCTATTCTTTAGATTTCTCATGGTCATATGGATGAGATGGATGGATCTACTGGTTTTTGAAGAAACCAGAGGCAGGTATTTAGGTATTAGGAAGACTTTCACAACATTCTTTCTACTGGTAGGATTCCTAGTAGGAGGCTATACTGTTGAGTACTTTTTAAGACTAGGGAAAGGAGAAATCGGCTTCTTCGTAATTTTCACAATAGTTGCACTTGTAGGGGTAATAAGTAGCTGGCTTTACAGTTACCAGTTTGACATAAAAACCAAGACACAAAAAATCAGATTTGGAGAATTCCTTACACTAGCACTAAGTTCAATAAAAGTACACAAACTCAGAGGTATAGTGGTATTCTTTGCGCTGTTTGAGGGAGTATCAGCAATAGGAGTCCCGTTTATACCTGTGCAAATACTTAAGGGATTTGGGTTATCAACCGAATACCTAGGAATACAGTTCTCTATATACGCTATAAGTATGACAATCTCTAGTTACTTCTGGGGAATAGTTCTTGACAAATTTGGTCCTAGAAGTGTGCTACAATTCTCAACTTTAGGACTTTGCTTAACAATATCTCTATGGTTCTTTATACCAAAGGAATTATGGTTTGTGCTCTCATTTGGTGAACCTTTCCTATCGGGAATATTTTCAGGTGGCTATGAGTCCGTTTTTATGTACGTAATATTCTCTGAAGTGAGACAGAAGTTCAAGGATTACTTCTTTTCCGTTGTAAGCGCTATAAACGGTTTTTCTATACTCCTCGGTAGTGTAATCTCAGCAGTAATTGTAACATTGCTTGGAGATATGAACTTATTCGTTTTGTATAAGCATTTCAGAGTCTACGAACTTCTATTCCTACTGACACTGATAGGAAGGCTAATTACATCCATCTTCCTTGTTCCACAGATAAAATACAAACGAAATGTCAAGAATGCATTTGATCTAGTCAAAGTAACTCTCTCTAAGGTCTTCCAAGGGTAACTTACTTCAAAAATGGATCTCTAGTTATATCAATAGGGTTTTGAAAAACAATCCCCTCACCCCCTATATAGCTAGGCTTTACTCCTTCAATCAGGACCAATACTTTCCTAACCCCTACACTACTACCTAAACTATACGCTATTTGATAGATGGAATACAACACTCCTTCACCACCATACTCATTCTGTTCAACCTCCCTTGAAAGGTTTATCAATAGGGTATTGTCAACAACCTTATAATCAAGCAAACTAACCTTCGGGTTCACAAAAGATACCTCACCACCATAAACTTTGAAATCTCTTAAACTCCTGAATATTTCATGAAGACCACCTTCAACTTCTACCTCCTTGGAGGTAAAAACTAAGTCCTCTCCCGAAATTCTGTAAAAAAACACCTTTTTGTGCTCTAACCTAAGTTTAGACCGATCTTTCTGATCTCCAAAGTTAACAACGTTTTTTCGCTTTTCATCTCGGCGAAAACTTGATGGATCAACCAAATTACTACTTTCAATTTTTTTACTAAATACCCTCTGATTATCACCAATATTGGAAACCTCTGGCTCGGCATGCTCACAAGTTGAACTAAAACCATTTGTAAAAGTAAACACCTCTTCTGAGGTAGACACTACCTTAGCTATACCTTCCAAGCCAAAAAGCTTCTGTATAGATCTGTCTATATCTTCACGAAATATATCATAGAATATATAGATCACACTACCTATGGTTATAAGCAACAGCAATACAGTTAAACCCCTAAGCACTCTACTGTAATCCCTAGTTTTTATTTTTCCTTTCCTGCCCTTTCCAGATCTTTTAGCTTTTTTCATAAACAAATTTACGGCAGTAAGAGAGAAAATCTTAGAGATTCTGGTAAAAGACTATAAGGACCTTCAGAAGTTTAGTAAATTTATATCTATGCCTGTTGTATATGTAGGTATGAGTGGAGGAGTAGACAGCAGTGTTTCTGCCCTTTTGCTTAAAGAACAAGGATATGATGTTAGAGGGTTAACACTAATTCTTTCGGGAATTGAAGGGGAGAGAAAATGTTGTTCTGTTGATGAAGTAAGGTATGCTGGATATGTGTGTAAATATCTAGGAATACCCCACGAGACTTTGGACCTTAGAGAACTCTTCAGAGCCAAGATAATAAACTACTTTGTCAGAGAGCATCTAAAGGGCAGAACACCAAATGCCTGTGTGAATTGCAATCTACACTTTAAGTTTGGATACTTACTTGAATACGCTCTCTCCAAAGGCGCTGACTTTATAGCCACTGGACATTATGCCAAGGTTGAAAAATCAGGAGACCAGGTGCTACTTAAGCAAGCAAAAGATAAATCTAAAGATCAATCATACTTTCTTGCAAGACTTAATAAGTTTCAGTTATCAAAAGTTATCTTCCCTCTAGCAGATATCTCAAAAGATGAAGTAAAAAGAATAGCAAAAGACGCAAATCTTCCACTTAAACCTTACGCTAGAGAAAGCCAAGATCTCTGTTTTATCCGAAATGGAGATATTCCTAAGTTTTTGATTGAAAACGGAGTAGAACCTAGAGAGGGAATTGTAGTGGACGAGAGGGGTGTTACAATAGGCAAACATAAAGGGATATACTTTTACACAATAGGTCAGAGAAGAGGCTTAGAGATCAGTCTTGGAAGAAGAGTCTACTTAAAGCATAAAGATTCTGAGAAAAATCTTCTTGTTGTTTCTGAAAGCCCATACTTTAGAGGTTTTATCGGGTCAAATCTAAACTGGATATGGGACCGCCCAATACAAAAAGGTAGGTTCCTAGTGAAAGTCAGATATAAAAGTGAAGGAGGAGAAGGATACCTTGAGCTTCTTGATGAAAACAGAGTTAGAGTGATTTTTGACGAAAAACAATTCGCAATTACCCCCGGACAATTAGCAGTAATGTATCATAACACCACAGTGGTCGGAAGTGCATTCATAGATGAAACCATAGAAGATTAACAATTGCAAAGGTTGAGCTACTCAATCGTATATTTATCAGGAGGTTAGAAATGGAAGACAAGGAGAAAATTATAAAGGAAAGTCTAAATTTCAGTAAATTGGAAAAAGTCAACAAAAATATGGTCCTTATCAAAGAGGAGGTATATATGAGAAAAACACCCAAACTACTTTTAGGAGTATCTCTTATCTTAGTTCTACTAACGGCAGGTATACTCATCTTCTACGAAGAGATATTAACTACTGCTTTTAAACTTCTTGGGTCCAAAGTTGAGGAACCAAAGGAAGAAGTCATAACAATAGAGGAACCAAAAGCTATAAATGCAGTGGTATCAATGGTTGTAGGAGATGTAAAAGTGCAGAATGTCATGAAGATAGAGGATATAGAAACAGGATACACCCTCAAGCAAGGAGATACAATCATAACCTCTGATGATTCAGAATGCGAGGTTCAGGTCAACAAAGTTGCTGTTATAAGGATTGGAGAAAATACTAAAGTCTCATTCTCAGAGATTGTAACTGCTACGCAAGACAAGAAGGAAAACATTATAGACCTTGCAAAAGGTTCAATCAAATCTGCCGTTAGAGAGCTAGGCAAAAACGAACTAAAAGTGAAGACGGGAACTGCGATAGCAGCCGTCAGAGGAACAAAATTTGCGGTATCCGTTGACGACGAAGGAAACACAAAAGTATTAGTTTCGGAAGGGAAAGTTGCAGTTAGCGTTAGATCCAAAACTGTGCAGGATCTATTAACCAAAATCTCCGACGAGCTTAAAAGCCAAGAGCTCAGCAAATTTGAAGCCGTAGGAGAGGTGATCGTTGAGAAAGGAGAAGAAGTTACAGTAAGCAAAGAAAAACAAAAGAGAGTTGATGAGAAAATAAAAGAAGAACTCAAAATTGATGAAGTCGGGAAAACGAAAAAAGAAATAACGGCAGATGAGATGGAGAAAGCAGTAAAACTAGCTTCCAAGGAAGCAAAAATAAAAGAAACCAAAGCCGAGAAGAAAGATATTGCTTTGCTTGATAAGGTTTCCGAAGAGATAGTAATCACTTCCACTAAAACTGTCAAAGTTAGATTTGTTCCCGACAAAAATATAAAAGATGCAAAACTCTTTATAAATGGTGTTGAGATTGCTCAACTACCAATTGAGAGAATTCTAGAAGTAGGCAAAGAGTATAACATAGAAGTTAAGAGTCAAGGCAAAACTATCTTCTCTAAAGAGCTAAAGTTCAGTAAAAACACAGAAATTACTATAAGGAAGCAGAAAGAAGATAAGCCCATTGAAATAGTTGAGTTACAAAAGCCAGAAAAAGAGCCTAAACCAACCAAGGAACAAGAAGTTGTAACCACTACAAAGCCAGAGGTAGTTGAGCCCAAGACAACACAAGCTGAACCCGCACAAGAAAAGGGAGTGATTGGTACTATTGACTCTGGTGCTAAGATAGTAGTAGGTTACGGCAAATGGGTTAGCTATACCAAAGATTATATTTTCGCAACACCTTCCGGTGTTGGAATCTTTGACGGTAAAACGATTAACGAAGTGAAAATAAAAGGTATCTCCTATGCCTTCTCCGACAACATAATTGTTGCTATCTCAAAAGATGAAAGTGATCATCTAGTCGTGAAGGTTGCCAATACTGAAGGTAGAATACTCTCAACTATTAACCTTGGAGAATCTACCAAAGGAACGTTAGTAGTTAGCAGACCTGCAATAGTAGGTAGGAAAGTGTTCGTTCCATCTATAGACGGAGTGTATGTGATAGACTACAGAACAGGAGAAAAAACCACAGCAAAGATAGGATGCGTATACTCAGATGTTGCACCAATGAAT
>JBCNVF010000097.1 GCA_039630355.1 Brevinematia bacterium | reverse complement strand
TACTATCAAAACTCAGAAACGTTCCCAATTCCAAGATTTTAGGATGTGTCTTTCTTTTTACTATTCTTGCAGTTTCTATTGGGACTGAAATATCTTTTTCAGCGCGTCTAGGAGGCTTGGTGTGGAGTGAAGTTTTGTAATTGAATGAATACTGTCTAAAGCCAGAGGAAGTAAGTAAACGAGAAGTTTGGGATCTTGATTACTCACCTGGTGGAAATTGGAAGTTGTTGAATTGGGGCTAGCTAATTTGAAATGGGGCGGGGGGATTGTTATAATTTATTAGGGTGGAGGAGATATGTTGAGATTGCTTGAGAGGGTTGTTGAGATTTTGAAAAGAAACTATAAGTTGGGGGTAGTAACCTTTTTGTCAATTTTTATTGTGTTTGTTACTACTTTCAGTCTATTTGGTTTTTCGTCGGTGATTGTGGTGATTGTTTTTATTTTGTTACTGCTGAACCTTGTGTGGATTTTGTGGGCGGGGACTAGGATATTTGAGGATATAAGGAGTGGGAGGCTTTTCAGAGGTGTTGAGAATATACTTATAATTGCTCTTCTGTTTGCGATACTTGTGGTTTTGTATATAATATCGTCAAATAGGTCACTGAAGGTAGATTTGACTTCGGAGCAGATTTATTCTCTATCTCCTTATACTTTTGAGATTCTTCGCACTCTTGATAAGGATGTCAAGATTACTCTTTTTGCAAAGAGGGGAGAGGCGACGGAACTTGAGAAGATACTTGATGAGTATTCAAAGAACTCTACTAGGATAACTTTTGTTTCGGTTGATCCTATAAAAGATCCTATAACTGCAAAGAGGTATGAGTTGCCCCAAGGTGAGAGTATAGTGATAGTGGTTGAGTCAGGGGGTAATAGGAAGTATATAAGAGGTAGTTCTTTGATAGAGTATCAGCAGACTTCCTATGGTCCCAAAGCCACGGGTATAAAGGTTGAGGAAGAGGTTACTTCTGCGATCTTAAATGTTACTGGTTCTTCAAGGGTTATTTACTTTTTGACTGGAAATGGTGAGTATAGGGTGCTTGCAACTGCTCCGGGGAGTGAGGGAGAATATCTTTTCAATACATTCAGGTCTTACCTAGAGAAGGCAAATTATACTCTTAAGGAGTTGAACTTGTCTACTACTAAGGAGATACCTTCTGATGCTGGAGCTATAGTTGTGATGGGACCAAGAAAGATAATACCTATTGATGTTCAGGAAAAGCTTTATGCGTTTTTTACTAATGGTGGGGGGTTAGCAATATTTCTAGAACCTGTGCTGGGGAGTGTAACTTATGACAGATCTTTCTCAATAAACTATTTGCTTACGAAGTTGGGATTTTATGTGAAAAACAATGTTGTTTTTGATCAAGAAAGGTTTAATCCTTATGTTGGTCGTTTGTTTTATGTTCTGCCTTACCTTCACTTTAGTCCTATAACCTCGGATTTGAAGAAAAAGGGATTGCCTGTGCAACTTGTTACTGCTATGGCGATAAGTAGGATGGAGAATATTGAGGGACAGCTTGGTTACCGATACTACGACCTGATGTCTACTTCGGAAGAGAGCTGGGGTGAAACTTCTTTGCCAGAGAGTGAGAGAAATTTTGTTGCTGTGCCCGATAAAAATGATATTTCGCCACCTGTGATTCTAGGATACGCCATAGAGAAGGTAGCAGGAGAGGGTAAAACTAAAGTAGGTAAGATTGTGATGATAGGTGACGTGGATTTCCTTTCTGACTATTTTATTGAGAGCATGTCTGGAAACTTAGAACTTGCTCTTAACATAATTGAATGGGTTTCTAAGGAGAGTGGTTCTCTTGGAATAAAGCCAAAATCTATAAAGCATGAGCCTGTGGTGATTCCTAGCTCTGCTGATGCTAACCTTGTTCTAGTGCTTAGTTTGGTTGTAGTTCCGTTGCTTATGGTTTTGCCAGGGATAGTTATATGGTTTTTGAGGAGTAGAAGGGTAAGGTAGGAGGAGACTGATGAAATTTCCATTTACATGGCTAAACGATTTCATTGAGCTTGAGAAGATACTTGACAAGGAAAAACAGGATGTTTTTGGGGTAGCTGAGAAGTTAACGAAAGTTGGTGTGGAGGTTGAAGAAGTAGAAAAGTTGGGATTTTACGATGGAAATGTTGTTGTTGCAGAAGTTGATGAAATTTCCCCTCACCCAACAAAACCTCAGCTACTTGTGTGTAAGATAAATGTCGGAAGTGATGAGGGCAGAATAGTAGTTACGTCTGATGTGACAGTAAAAAAAGGACAAAAAGTGGTATATTGTTTTCCCGGAACGATACTTGTGAAAAGTAATACTTTAGTTGATATTATGAGTTTTGAGAACATTAATTCTTATGGGATGTTATTGTCTTTGGAAGAGTTAGGAATTGAACCTAGAAGTGAAACTGTCTGGAAAATTAACAGTGATTGGGGAATTGGTAGTGACTTGATTTCAAATATGTTACCTAGGTTTATCAGAGAGGAGTATGTCTTTACGGTAAAAGTTCCTTCCAACAGAGCAGATGTTTTGTCTGTGCTTGGTATCGCTAGAGAGTTATCAGCAATATACGGTATTCCTCTGAGGCAGTTACCTACCTATAAGTTCTCGGAAGATCAGTCAATAAAGCCAGAGATAGTCATCCAGGATGGTAGGTGTTTGAGATATTGCTCAAGAGTGGTGAAAAAAGTGAAAGTTAGGGAGAGTAGTGATATAGTTAAGATAAGGCTTCTTCTTAGTGGTTTGCGTCCTATTAACAACATTGTTGATATAACGAATTATGTTATGCTTGCTGTAGGACAACCTATGCATGCGTTTGATTATGATAAACTCTCCGGAAGAAGGATTGTAGTGAGGGCTTCTAAGGAAGGAGAAAGGATTGTGACGCTTGATGGTAGAGAGATTGTGTTGAAAGAAGATACCTTGGTTATTGCTGATAACGAAAAGCCTGTAGCTATAGCTGGAGTGATAGGTGGGGAGGAAACTAGGATAACTGAAAACACTACTTCTGTGCTTTTTGAAAGCGCTTATTTTGATTACAATACTATAAGGAAAACTGTTAAGGAACTAGGGATCTCTACAGAGTCTTCTCTAAGGTTTTCCAGAGACCTAGGGTTTTACACTACTGATCTGGCTATAAATCTTGCGGTGGGTATGATTGGGGAAGGTAAGGTTTCTTCTTTTGTTGATGTTAGAGGTAGTGGGAATGGTGCTTTGAAGGAAGAGGTTATAAAAACTTCCTTTTCGGCTATCAGAGAAAGAATTGGGTGTGAGGTACCCAATGAGAGGATAAAGTCTATACTGACATTCTTGGGGTTTGAGTTACAAACAAAGGGAGATGAAGTTATTGTTAAGGTTCCGCCTTATAGAAAGGATGTGTTTATTGAGGAGGATATAGTTGAGGAAGTAGCAAGAATTTTCGGGTATGACAATGTGCCATCCACTATACCGAGGATTGAGAAAAACCCAGAGATACCGTCTAATGTGTTGAAACTGGAGCAAGTGGTAAGAAGCAATTTGGTAGCACAGGGTCTTACCGAGGTTATGAATTTCTCTTTTATTTCTGAAAAAGATGCAGAATTGTTTATGTTGGGGAAGGATCTATTGGTAAAGGTATTTAATCCAATGATTGCAGAGGATAATACTCTAAGACCTATGCTGTTAGTGAATCTTCTTAGGACTGTCAAGAGAAATGTGAACAATGGGTTTAGAAATCTTTCTATTTTTGAGATAGGTAAAGTCTTTACCAGGGTTGGTGAGGTATTTTCTGAGGATAAGAATGTTTGCATAGTCCTATGTGGTAAGAGAGATGAGA
>JBCNVF010000096.1 GCA_039630355.1 Brevinematia bacterium | reverse complement strand
TGACAAGGTTTGGCAGGCGTTTGCGGTGTTGCTCTCTGATAGAGCAGTCGGAGTTATGGGGGATGAGAGGAGCTATGGGTATGTGGTAGTATTGCGAAGTGTAAATAGTGTTGACGGAATGACGGCAGATTGGTCACGACTGCCTTATGACTTTTTAAACAAAGTTGCAAATAGGATTGTCAGAGAAGTGCGTGAAGTAACAAGAGTTGTTTACGATATAACATCAAAACCACCAGCAACAATTGAGTGGGAGTAACAGTATGAACATACTACTAGATGCAAGAAGTATCAGTAGAACGGGAATAGGTAGTTATACCAAAATGTTGATACATGGACTGTCTGGCGATAGGAGAATAAATCTCTTTGTTATGGGAAGTTACAGAGATCTAAAGGACTTTGTTGATGAGGGTAAGGTTATAAATGTTCCTAATTCTATATATTCGGTTTCGGAACAACTTTATACTTTCCTTGCTGAGATAAGATCTAAGAGTGTAGACTTGGTGCATTACACAAATTTCAATAAATCTCTTGTGTCTGTAAAAAAGTACGTTGTAACAGTCCACGACCTTATACAATTTAAGTTTAAGTATGGGAATAAGCTGAAGCTTAGTATAGCTAAGGCTATATTCTATAACTCAGTTTCAAATGCTAGGAGTGTAATATGTGTGTCACAGTCAACGAGGAATGAACTGTTGCAAATGTTTCCAGATATTGATGAGTCAAAGGTGAGAGTTGTTTATAATCCTAGTGTGAATCCACTCCATAGAATTACAGATTACGTTGATGTAAAACATAAATATGGGCTAGAGAGATATATCCTATATGTAGGTAATAGGAAACCCCACAAAAATGTTCATACTCTCGTGAAAGCTTTTAGATTGGTATTGGACGAAAACCCTTCTTTAAAGTTAGTCATAGTAGGTAAGAAATTTAAGTCAATTGATGAAGTTGATAGGGAGATAGAGAGTAATGGTCTTAGAGGTTGTGTTCTAACATTGGAAAACATACAACAGAACGAACTAATCTCATTCTATAGAGATGCAGAGTTGACAGTTTTGCCTTCTCTTGAAGAAGGTTTTGGATTAACCCCTTTTGAGTCTATTGCCCAAGGAACATTACCACTGGTTTCTGATATTCCCGTTATGCGAGAGCTTTTCTTTGACGAAACGAACATCTTTTTTGATCCCTCTTCCCCCGAAGATATTGCTAGGAAAATAAGCTTTTTTCTATTGTCCGAAGGAGATAGAGAAAATCTAGTTAAGAAGTTGTCAAAGTATTTAGGTATATACTCTTTTGAAAGATTTCTAGAGAACACAGTTGAGGTATATAAGGAAAGCTTGAAGTGATGGAAGAGAGTGTTTATTTAGTAGGTGTTTGTTAAAAAAAGTGTTTACACAGTCCCGACAGGGACTGCGAGAGTAGTAGAAAGAAGGTCATATCCTAACCTATAAATTAGAATTTATCGTTGGGTGTCAATAAGTTCCGATTTATACCAGATGAATGCTCGGGATTCTAAACTTTTGCTTACCTATTTCTTTCGTTTCCAGATAGTGTCCGTCGGTTCAAGCTTAGATGCTTGCTAAAAAGAGAACTTACTTAGCCTCCGACACAGAAACTGTGAGAGAAAGAAGGAAAACTCACTTAGGTGTGAATTTTAGGCCTTGTTGTTGGGTGTGTTACTGATTTGGAAAGAGAGAAATTAGTTTTTGTAAAATTGAAGACTGTGTTGAGATTTTATAGGTATGCAAAAATAGTTTTTGGTGTTTTGTTGTTTTTGGTTATCTTTAATACCTTAGGTTCATCGCAACCTCCTTTGCCTAGATTCACTATAGGTGTGGATCCTGCAAGAACTCCTCAGGAAGTTTCTGTGTCTTTACAAATACTTTTGCTTCTTACCATTCTCTCACTTGCGCCATCAATACTTATAATGTTGACTTCGTTTATGAGAGTATATATAGTCTTGGCTTTCATTCCGAGAGCTTTGACAACGCAGAATATTCCTCCAAATCAGGTTCTTGTGGGGCTTGCACTTTTTATAACGCTTTATATAATGTGGCCGATCTTCACCAAGTCTTATAACGAAGGTATTAGACCTTACATTGATGGAAAGATAACTGCTGAGAAGGCATTTGATAACACGATGAAGCCGATAAGAGAGTTTATGTTTAAGCAGACTAACGAGAAATATATATATCAGTTCATAAGGATGGCTAATCTGCCAAGACCTCAGACTAGGGATAACGTGCCAACTTATGTTTTGATACCAGCTTTTATAGTAAATGAGCTTACTGTCTCATTTTATATGGGAGCTATCCTTCTCATACCGTTTCTAATAATAGACATTGTTGTGTCAAGTATCTTGATATCCATGGGAATGTTCTTTTTGCCTCCTGTTGTGATATCGTTTCCAGTTAAGATAATTTTCTTCTTCCTGATAGATGGATGGGCTTTGACAATAAATAAAGTGGTTCTGAGCTTTTTCTAGGTTAGAGGGTGTTTGGTAAGAAATTTTAGGGAGGGGTTTTTTCGGAGGTAAGGTTTAGGAGGCACTGATGAGAAAGGTATTAAGAGAGATTGTTGATGTTGCTAAGGCTATGTATAGTAGAGGGTATATAACCTCAAAGGAGGGTAACCTAAGTTATAGGTTGGGGAGTAGGTTATTTGTGACTCCTTCAGGAGTGCCTAAGTTTATGCTAAAAGAGGAAGATATAGTGGTTCTGGATATAGATGAGTTGAAAAACGGTGAGAGGGGAAAAGCATCAAGTGAGATTTTTACCCATCTTGAGTGTTACTTAGGTGATAACACGGTAAGATGTATACTACATGCTCACCCCGAAAACACTATAGTTTTAAACCTCTTGGGACATGACTTTAAGGAAAAGTTACTTTTTGAGGCAGAATACTTTCTAGGGGATATATTTGTGTCAGATTACGCTACTCCTGGAACACCTGAGGGTGCAAGTGTTGTAAGGGGTGTAAAGAGTGATGTGATAATCCTTGACAAACATGGTGTCATAATAAAAAGTAGAACGGATCTGTGGGATGCGTTTTTTAAACTTGAGATCCTTGAAAAATATGCTGGAATTGTATATAAGTATTTGCTTTTCCAAAGGTGATTTTCTGAATCTTCATAGTCAAAATTTTTTAGGTTTCTGCCTTTCTAGGAAAAGGTTGTTGCTGTTAGGGATTTAGCAAATGGTCCATAAGTTTAATCTAATTCTGAATTGGTAAGGATCTTACGATTGAGTAGACAACGATGTTTATTCCCATTCTTATGGCTTGCTCTCTTATTTCTTCTGGGTCGTTATGAACTTCTGGTGAATCCCAGCCATCTCCTATGTCGGTGTTGTAGGCGTAAAAGAGCCTTAATTCACCATTGATGATTATTCCCCATCCCTCTGGAGGACCACCGTCGTGTTCATGGACTTTCGGAAGACCGTTAGGAAAGTGGTAAAAGCATCTGTAGATTGGGTGTTCGTAGGGTAGTTTCTGTAGCTCATATTCAGGAAAAACTTTCTTTATTTCTTTCCTGAAACTCTCATCCATTCCGTAATCGTCGTTGACAAACACAAATCCACCGTAAAACAGAATGTAGTCTCTTAGGTTTTGAGCTTCTTTGGTGTTAAACTCTATTGGTGTATGTCCACTTATGTATAGTAGATCATTATCAAAGATATCTCTGGAGGAGAGATCAACGAGGTTGGGTTCTAGCTTGACTTTTATACTTGTTCTTTTGGAAGTTTCTCGCAAAAGGTTTCTAACGGAATCAACGTTGTTATACCAGTCTCCTCCGCGATATTTGACTATTCCTATGCTAAATTCTTGAGAGAATGCATCTATGGTAACCAGAAGGATAGAAACCAAAAGTAGCTTTCTCACAACTTAAATAATAACTGCCTTGGGGTATCGATTTCAACACTATCGTTTGTAATTAGTATTGCTAACAGTCAGAACCTGTGGAAAGAAGACTAGAAAGGATGTATTCTCAAGAAATACCCTATCAACTGATTTTGTAGTGTCTACTTCTATTTCAATGCTGGAAAGTTTTTCTAGATTTCTTGACACTGTTCTAACCTTTACAGTGCTTGGAGTTACTATGTAATCTGCGGAGTTTTTTACTACAACCAAAAGGTTAGTTTCCACTATTTCGTCAATGTCTACGAATACCTCATTTGGGTATACATGTATCTCAAGTCTTTTCATCTCTTCTGGTAAGGTGATATTCACTTTGTAGATATTTTTATCGTTAGGTTTGGATAAGTCTAGAAATGCATGTATTGAGGCCTTTGGTATCTCCAAAACTTTTGAAATCTTTTCTTTGTTACCTCTGAGTTTGACTAGTACATAGTTTGGTAAGGTATTTTGGTTGATTATGACTTTATTTGGAGGGAGGCTTGTATAGTTTAAAGGGATGTAGAATTCATAGCTTGTGGTTACAAGATTTTTTAAGTAGAACCACAGACCAATTGCTATGAGTAAAGATATTACCTTTATTGTGAAGTTTTTTGTTATTTTATCTAGCAAACCGCTCAAAGTAGTTTTTAACGACATTTTCTACAACCTCTAGATCAACATCATAGTTAAAATAAAAGTCCATTGCTACTGAGATTTTGCCAGTCTCTTCTGATACTATTATAGCGATTGCATCAGTCTCTCTGGAAACTCCGTATCCTGCTCTATGTCTGGTTCCAAACCTTTTTGATATTTTGTCTACTAGCAGGTCTGCAGGAACAGGACCTATTGGTAATACACACCCAACAGCTACTATCTTTAAGCCTCTTATGATTGTTGCTCCGTCGTGAAAAGAGGAGTTTTTGCTGAATATTCCTAGTAGTTTTTCTTTAGAGATACTGGTGTTGAATTGAGTTCCAGTTGCTATGTAGTCTCCGAGAGGAACATCTCTTTCAAAAACTAGCAAACACCCAATTCTCTCTTTTGACATAAGGTCTATAGCCTCAAGTATTTCCTTGAGTTCGTGAGCATACTGTTTTATCTTCTTCTCATTTCTTTTAAGAATCCTAAGGGTGCCTATCTGAAGTAGCATGTCTCTTATCTCTTCTCTGAATATGAATATTAGGATCAGGACAGAATAAGTTATTATGCTATCAAAAAACCAGGATATCACCTCAAAATTGAGAATCTTTGCCAATATTCCTACACCTACGAAAATGAGAATTCCGTTTATTATAGCTCCTGCTCTTGTCTTCTTAAGGAGTATGAATCCTTTGTATAGCATTAGCCATATCAGTGACACTTCTATTGCTCCGATTAGATATGTTTTTGCAAAATTCAGTATGTCCATATCTTATCCTACTCTCATGAGTTTGTGATACAAAGTTAATCATTTTTTTGATACGTAGTCATATACTCTCTTAAGTTCAACATCGTTTGGGTATATTTGTAAGGCTTTTTGTGAGACTTCTTTTGCTTTTTTGAAGTCTTCTTCAGAGAATGCGAGGTGTTTGACCCATGCTAGGTATATGTTTCTTCTTATAGTATCTAGCTGTTTTGATGAATGTAGTTCAATAGCTCTGTTTATGGAAGTAACGGAGTTTTCAAAGTCTTTTCTCTCATAAAGGATTTGCGAAAGTTTGGCGTAAGCGATAGAACAATTCTGCTTGAGCACATTGTTTTCTGGTAGATCTGCAATTCCTTCCTCAAAAACTTTTACAGATTCTTCAAGATAGTTGGAGTTCATAAGCTCTATACCCCATAGGTTGTAGTAATATCCCAAGTTTTGCCTTCCTTCC
Source organism: Brevinematia bacterium (assembly GCA_039630355.1). NCBI lineage: Bacteria > Pseudomonadati > Spirochaetota > Brevinematia > Brevinematia bacterium. The sequence continues at coordinate 367 of JBCNVF010000096.1, read as the reverse complement.
TTACCTTCAGGAAACAAACCTACAAACCACTTGTGATATGAGATGATCTTTCTATACTCCTTCTTACTAATAAAGGCTTTTGATAATTCAACTAGTAAGTTTATTCCCGCAGTGTATGCACTTTTTTTATTTATGCTCATCCCTGCCTCTATTATGCTGGGTATACTTTCGTAGTTGCCTTTAGCGATCTCGCTCTTACCCCAAGCGAAGATCAGGTGATCTGTTAGTTCTATGAGTGGTTTATAATACCTTGGTTTTTCGTCTTTTACATAGTTTATCACCCATAAGGCTTTGCTAAAATCTTTCTCCTCTATAAGGTGTAGAACGTAGTTATAGTATGCTGTTCCGATAAAGTCTTCTATTTCTC
>JBCNVF010000095.1 GCA_039630355.1 Brevinematia bacterium | reverse complement strand
AAGCTAACCTGTATGCTAAATCCCCAGAAGTTATTACTTCTATCAAGCCTTGCAGTTTTTATATATACCATAGCTCCTCCTACTACTTTTTTATGTGTCTTATTAAGTATCTCTACCATAGCATTTTCTACATCTTCTCTTTTCTTACCATACCCTGTAATACCTAGAGACACTGAAAATCCTGTATCAGACACTACTTCTATGTTATAAGTATCTTCTATAAGCACTGAGTTAGCATCCATATTCTCTAGCTCCATCCCTACTCTAACAGACCAGTTAGGTAGTATGGTTTGTATATGTGTTTCTAGGGCTTGTATTACATTATTCATTTCCTCTTACTCCTATGAAACTCTATTATCTTACTAAATATCTTTTCTCTTTTAACCCAGCTTTCTACCAACCTAGGGAAAAATGTTTTTAAGTTTAGCAGTGCCATATACATATACTTGTGTGGCTTTATTTTTACCTCATCCTTTAACACAAAATATGGAGTTATCTTTTTATCCTGCTTTAGGAAGAATATATTTTTCTTTATAAACCCACTTTTAAACACATCGGATGGTTTTTTTCTCACAACCCCTGCCTTTGTAAGGTTAGCTGGAAGTGGTATCCATAGCCTCCTTGCCTTCCTTGGCTTTATTTCTCCTCCTAGTTCCTGTATCCTTCCATATATAACACCAGTTCCAAAGAGTATTCTATCCTTACTTACCTCTGGTATGGCTACTATGGAGTTTCTTAACCTTCCAGTTCTTACCTTAAGCCCACTCTTTCCATAAGATACTCCTCTAGCATATCCCTGTAGGAAGTTTGCTATCTCTGAAAGTAGCTTGGAATATGGTATTTCTTCTCTGAAGGTTCTAAACTCTATCATATAAACTCCTCTCGTATTTCATCGGGTGTGTAGAAGAAAGACAGGATGTCAGTTTTTAGTTTATACTCTAAACCATCCATATCACTAAAAAGCTCTATAGTAGCATCTCCTACCGTCCTTCCAGAGTATAATAGTCCTCCTTCTCCTTTAAAGCTTCTTTTAAACTCTATAGCACACAGTTTTACAAACCTATCTACAAGCCATTTAGGTAGGTCTGCTTCTTCCCATCCTCTCTCTCCTTCTAGTAGGATAAATGGATGGTATGGTTGGTTAAAAACCACTAATGTTTCATAACTTACTTCTATACTAGATACTGGTATAGGTATTCCTGTATCAGTTATATCTACTAGAAGTTTTGCGTTTAGTATGGTAGTTGGCATTGGTTTTATTCTAGCAACCAAGCCTTTAGCTCCTTGGTATAGTCTTACCAGTAGTTTGTAGTTGTGTTTAAAAATAAACTTAAACTCCTCTTTCTTCCTGTGGATAATCTCTGTTAAGAATGTATCCAAGTCTGAGGTTGTTATATTAAGGTAATCCTTTACACTACTAAGTAGCATACTACTTCTCCTTTACCTTTACCTTCTTTTCTCTATCCTCTGGTTCTACATCCTGTATGGCTTCTAAGACCCTGACACTATCTTTTATTTTCTCTAGTATGCTGGGAGAGGAGATAAAAGCCTCCTCTCCTACTTTTAGATATTTATCTTCCACTACAATATCCTGTGTTATTAACACCCTATACCTCATACAATCCCTCTAGGTTCTGAACATCTTTTTCTGAAAGTTCATACTCCTTACCTGCTTCCAGTATCCTTTCGCCGTATATTACATTAGCCTTCATCTTTACCTTCTTCTTATCCTTTTCCTTTTTTTCCTCTGCCATAGCCTCCCTCCATTATGTGGTGGATAGTCTAACCCAAGAGTAGGCATTTCTGAGGACCAAATTAACTGGAGATACCATTTCCGTAAGCTTTATTGCTATAACATCCCTCTGGAACTGGAACTGGTCGCTTATCTGCATCTCTAGCTCAGTCCCAACTGCGAAAATATTCGCCTTCTTAAAGTCCCCATATATAACCGCAACTCTACCTGCTGAGTTTGGAGGCATCTGGTTAGAGAGGATTATCCTTTTACCTAAAAGAGTTCTATCCTTAAGCTCCATGTAGGAGGCAATCTGATACTGGTTATCAGTCCCCTTTCTCTGTAGTATATGCTGGTAATAAAGCTGTGGATGCATTATATACACAGCATCAGTGCTTTCATTTACACTTGGGTCTACAGCTCCACCCAGAGATATTAAGTGGTCTATCTGAACCGCATTCCAAGTGGTGCTACCTGTTGGGAGAACTATAGTAGTAGTAGGAGTTGTGTATTCTATGCCATTAAATGGGTCACCAGCACCAGTATTACCTCTAAGGAATATCCTATCTTCTTCTTTGGTAATTTCCTTTGTGAAAAGGAATAGTAGGTAATCAACTATACTAACGTTCGTAGCTTTTAGGAATTCCTTAGTAACCTCTGTATACCCCGCTAGTTTCCTTAGGGATATGCTAACGCCAGTCCCAAATACGTTATTCGCGTTCGTCATTGTTATAGCACTACCTTCCGCTGTCCAGTATGCAGTTACTCCTCCCTCTACAGGAACCCTTATATCCATCTTCTCCAGCTGTATCAACCTAGATAGCCTTCTTGCTATGCCATATATATTAGCAAGAGTCATTACCTCATCCATGGCAGGTGTAGGAATGGTATAGTTTGCGTTTGTAGACCCAGTTCCTATGGTTTTGGTTATAAAGTTATGTATTTCCTTCTTAGCATCCTTCGTGTCCCTATGCTGGTGTATAAGCCTTACCTTATTTATCTCCTCTCTTATCGCCTCCAGCTCCTCCTTCGTAGCTATACCCTGAAGCACATCTTTAGTTAGAAACTTATTTTCAAGCATCTTATTTAACTCTTCTATTTCTTTAAGCACCTTTTCCTCAAGTTCCATATGCCTTACCTCCTTTATTTTAGTTTTTGTTTTATTTCTCTTATCTTCTCCAGAACTACTTCACCGAGTAGCTTCTGGTTTGGTGTATTATAAACGATTTCATTTTTCCATATACTCCCCTCTAGTAAATACTTCTGAAGCAACGCATACGGGTTTGCAGGGATATTTACTATACTAATCTCTAGTAGCTCCCATTCAAGTATTTTAACTCCTCCATTAGGTTTTGGTTCTTGCTTAAGAGGTATGAATCCTATGGAAGTTGCGTTTAGTATTCCTTCGTCCACTAAATTTTTAACCCTCTGTGCGAAAAAGTCATTACTAAACCTTATGTTCGCTACAAGCATGTCCCCCTTTATGTATATACTCTCCGCTTTTCCTATAGGAAGTGCATCTTTCTGATGGTTAAATAGCACTATGGGATTTTTTAGGTAGTTCTCGAACCTGCCACCAGATACTACTACTACATCTCCTACTCTATCCTCTACTTCCTTAGTTACCACGAAAGTATATACCTCTTCCCCTTCTTCTAGTTCCTTATTTCTATACGCTACTATCTTCTTTTCTTCATCTCCATCTATCTCTTCCAGTAGTCTTCCTGCCGCATTGAATATATCATCATGCCCCTGCTGTCCCGCCCTTTGTCTTATCGCTATAAGCCCTTTTCTATTAACTTTCTTAAAGTCATCGGTAAAAGGATAAGCATAGTGCTGTTTCGTTTCTGGGTTAGTGTCTTCCCTTATGCCTAAATGCCATAGTGCATACTTTTCTATCCCATTCTCCTCTATGTATCTATTCTCCTGCTCTGGTGTTGGTGGCTCCCAATCTTGGCTTTGCTTCCAGTTTCCTTTTCTTATCTGTTCCAAAGCAAAGCTATATGCTTTTCGGTTAAGTTTCATACCAACCTCCCGTGTAATTATATATGATTACTCAAAAAGCAAGGTGCACCTACAGTTTATAACTTCCTCAGGTTTTCCATTTATATCTCCCGGGTAAGATAAACCATTCGGGAATACTTCCTCTATACCAATTCTTAAATAGTCTTGTGCTTGGTGTGTATGTCTAACAGCCTCATCGTGTGCGGTAAGCCATATCTTGTGTGTAAAATCTCTCATCTTTGCTTCCTCTAGAACAAAGTCGTTTAGAATACTAGTCGTTTCTGTCCTCGCTATGGTATTTAATCTATTCCTCTGTGCCTGAAATACCTTTTTTATATCCTCCCCAATCTCTATGGTAGGCTTCCCTTCCTGTAGTCCATTTACCACTACCTCTCTTATCTGGTTCTTTACCGTTTCATTTACTCTCGTTATCTTTTTTGCGTGCCTAACCGAAACTACATCTACCATCGTGTATCGTAGTATATCTCCCTGTAGCTGTATTTTAGCAACCTCGGAGTAGTCTTCTAGTATTTCTAGGAATAGGTCTTTAGCTGCTATCTCCATTTTAGGGTTTATGAAGGATAGGAAGTTATCTAAAAGCACGTCCAAGAGTGGTAAGTTATTATCCTTTACAGCCTGTATAACATCATGGTAATAACTATCTAAAAATATATTCCTGTTAGTGGTTATTATATTCAGTATCTTCTGTCTAACTCTTTCCGATAGCTTTACCTGTTTTGCATAAAACTTCTGCTTTATATTAACTCCTCTGTGGTATATATCCATAGGTATATACTTTTCCATTATATTAACCATTTTCTTTTCCTCTGGTTTTTCCACTCTATATGGCTTTGGAAGTCCTAGCATCTCTGCGGCTTGGGATAGAGGATATCCTGCTAGTATTAGGGCGTTCAGGGTATTTACCTTGTCTGAAAGGCTTTCCTGTAAAACTTCCACATTTTCTCGCTTAAACCTTATTTCCATATTATGCTTCCTGAATGCCTGTTCTATCGCATTTGCTATTGGGAACACAGCGTTTTCATAGAAGGCTTTTAACTGTTCCTTTCGGTTAACATAATTTCCACTATCCCCAAATCCTAACACTATCGGAGGGACACGTAAAACGGATAAAATCATTACAGCGTTCTGTTTCTGTATTTCTACCAAGTTCTGCATCTCCGTTCTTATTTCCTTTACATCCATAGCAACGGGACTTATTAAAAAGTTTATTCTTTTATTATTTTCTAGTTCTCTTCTTATAGCAGCTTCTAGTCTTTTAAGTGTTTCCTCTCCTA
>JBCNVF010000094.1 GCA_039630355.1 Brevinematia bacterium | reverse complement strand
AAAGTGATTTATAGTTTTTCTATTATTCATATATTCCTCCTTTTGCCTTTATTTTAAGGGCAAGAGGAGGTTTTTTCACTTTAATTTTTACCAAACTCTACTACAAACTTCAGATTTCAGCTATTGAAACTTGGTTTGTTGTGGTTTATAATATTGTTATAAGGAGGTTTTTATGGGAAAGAGGTATATGCCTTTTGTAGGTTTCACCATTTTTGTTGGTGTGGTTAGTTTGTTGGGATGTGCTATAATTTCGCCAGATCCTGCGTCTGAGTTGTTGGAGAGTGGGAGAGTCTTGATGGAAGCGTAAAGTTGAAAGTAAATCCTGACAAAACTTTTGTGGCTCAGAGTAGTAATGAGACGAATGAAGGAACTATTGCTGTCTCAAACGATTATATATTGTTAGTTACCTCAAAGGACAAAAAAACTAATGAGTCTATGTACTTCTTCATAAAAGAGTCTAGACTCTTTCCGCTTAGCTATGTGGCTGACGGTAGTGTTAGTGGTATAAAGGGTAAGTGGAAATTTGAATATAGGGTGAAGAGTGAAAGTTCTGAAACGAGTATTGTTCAGACTCTTGAAATTACTGACAATCAGATAATTATTAGTACTGGAATAGGTAGTTATACTAACGATTATGAACGTATAGATGGTAGTAAGGATATAGCTTCGTTGCTTGTTTTTAAGTATGAAGGTAATGTTATAGGCACAAATGCTTATGTGCTTGCAGACTGGAAGGGAAAGAAAATGTTGTTCTTTACGGAGATAGGTGGCTATGATTCTAGTGTTTTAAAGAAGAAAAAGTAGGAGTTAGTTTTAGCGTTGTAGTGTCTGAGGAGAAAAAAGGAGGGATTCTCAAGTTTGTTTTGATTTGGCTAGTTTGTGGGTGAAGTGTTTTAGGAGATTGGTTAGGGAAGAATTGAGATCCCTCCTTGTTGATAAATTGGTTTTTTCGTTGCTCTTTTGTTTTTATTAGTTTGTAGGTTGTCCATCAGATAAACGGAGAGATTTTGGTTTTCTTGTCTAGTTACTCTTTTGGTTCTAGTAGTGAAAATTACTTAATTACTCACGTAACGGAAATTGGAACTTATTGGGTTAGGGGGGTGTCTTAATTAGAAAATTTACGGTAGTAGGAGTTAAAATAAACTATCAACAGAGTACACGGGAGGGATTTATGATACTTGATAGGATAAATGAGGATTACAAAAATGCCGTGAGAGAAAGGGATGAGAATAAAAGACAGACTTTGAACTTACTTAAGTCGGCAATAAAGTATAGAGAAATAGAATTGCGTAGTAGTGGGAAGGAGATCTCAGAGGATGAGATAGTTTCGGTTATACAGAAGGAGATAAAGAAGAGAAAAGAGGCTATTGAGCTTTATGAGAAGGGTGGCAGAGATGATCTAGTGCAGAAAGAGAAAATAGAACTGGAAATTTTAGAAGCGTATCTACCTAAGCAATTGTCTGAAGAGGAGATAAGAGAGATAGTTACTAGTGCTATAGCATCTATTGGGGCTAAATCTCCTTCAGATGTTGGTAGGGTTATGAAGGAGGTTATGCCTAAGGTTAAGGGGAGAGCAGATGGGGCGGTAGTGAAAAGAATTGTTGAAGAAGCATTAAGTAAGTGACTATGAAAGTGGTAATAGTTGAAAAGACATTACCCGGTGATATAGAGACTCCGGTGTCTATTTATCTTAAACTGAGAGGGTTGTCCTTATACTCTTTTCTTCTGGAGAGTGTGATAGGTAATGAAATTGTTGGTAGATATTCCTTTATAGGCTCAAGACCTTTTCTCATCTTCAAAGCTTTTAAGAAGGAAAGGTTGGGAAGTAAAAGTATTGCGGAGTATAGTATAGAGGGAGCTGAAAACTTCACTGATACTACTCATGATCCATTTAGGATACTTCAAAATATGTCAAAAGTTGAGGTTCTCAGAGGAATAGATAACCCTTTGGAGATACCATTTTATGGCGGAGCTGTAGGATATATATCATATGATACTGTAAGATACATTGAGAAGATACCGGATAAAAACCCTGATCCGTTCGGACTTCCTGAGTTCTACTTTATATTCCCATCAATATTAATCTGTTTTGATAATATCTCAAAGTTCGTCAAGATCGTTTCAATTGAGCCTGTTACATCTTACGAAAGTAATGCTCTGAATTTAGCAACAAGAAGGATAGAGGAGGTTGTGGAGGTAATAAAGTCTCCTCTTAGGTTAAATGGAACTATCAAGGTGGACTCTCCTATTAGGTGGAGATCTAATTTTGACAAAGAAGATTTTTTAAGCGTAGTTGTGAGAGCGAAGAAATATATTGAGAATGGTGATATATTCCAAGTTGTATTGTCGCAGAGGTTGTATTTTGAGCTAGATGTAGACCCATTTGAAGTCTACAGAAGGCTAAGGATGATAAATCCATCACCTTATATGTATTTTCTCAGCTTTGGCGATATAGTAATAGCAGGGTCTTCTCCAGAGATGTTAGTTAAGTTGCATAACGGTATTGTTGAAACTAGGCCTATTGCGGGTACCAGACCTAGAGGCAAAACATCTGATGAAGATAAACTTCTTGAGAAGGAGCTTCTTTCCGATCATAAAGAGCTTGCTGAGCATATAATGCTTGTTGATCTTGGTAGAAATGACATTGGGAGGATATCGGAGTATGGTAGTGTAAGGGTTGAAGATTATATGGTTGTAGAAAGGTATTCGCATGTTATGCACATAGTATCAAGCGTAAGAGGGAAAATTAGAAAGGATGTTGAGCCAATTGAAGTTATGAAGGCGGTGTTTCCAGCAGGAACCGTTTCGGGAGCACCAAAGATCAGAGCAATGGAGATTATTGATGAACTTGAAAACGTAAAGAGAGGAGTTTACTCGGGTGCGATTATGTATCTAGGGTTTAACGGTAATATGGACTCCGCTATTACCTTAAGAACTATGGTAGCAAAGGGGAAGGAGGCCTTCGTTCAAGCTGGAGCAGGGGTTGTATACGATTCAGTTCCAGAGAGCGAGTACCTTGAAACCATAAACAAAGCGAAGGCTGTGTTAAAGGCAGTAGAACTTGCAAGAGGAGGAGTATAATGTTTTACGAGATATTTTTCCCCTTGAGGGAAATATTCTTTGGATTTAATATATTCAAGTATATAACTTTTAGATCTTTGATGGCTTCTTTAACGTCTTTCTTGATTGTTTTCTTACTAATGCCAACTTTCATCAATATCGTGTCCAAGCTACAGTTTAGGCAATCTGAGAGGGAATTTGGTCCCGAGACTCACCGTAGCAAGCAAGGAACTCCAACAATGGGTGGATTTCTTTTCATTATTGCCAGTGTTATCTCGTCGTTGCTGTGGATAAGGTTTAATAGCATCTATCCTTTCCTAATACTATTTATAATGCTCTCTTTCGGAACGATAGGATTCCTAGACGATTATCTAAAGAAGGTGAGAAGGAGTCATAAAGGGCTATCAATATTTCAGAAGTATTCGCTTCAGCTTTTATGTTCACTTGTTTTCATTTTAGTGCTATATTTCTACCAACCGTTTAGACCATACTTTGATAAACTCTTCATACCATACACTAGCGAACTAACTCTGACACTGCCAATGTTTGTTATGGTGGTGTTTTACATATTGGTTCTCACTGGTGCTTCAAACGGGGTAAATCTGACTGATGGAATTGATGGACTTGCTGGAGGTCTTGCAGGTATTGCTTATGCTGTTTATGGGGTTTTTGCATATCTAGCTGGAAATGTGGTTATTGCTAGCTATCTTCTCATACCGTATATAGACAAAGTTGGTGAACTTGCTGTTGTTGTAGGAAGTATCGTTGGGGGCTTAGGTGGATTTCTGTGGTATAACGCTCATCCCGCTAAGATCTTTATGGGAGACACTGGTGCTCTGTCTCTCGGGGCAACACTTGGGGCTATATCAATAACAACAAAGCAAGAGCTACTTCTTGTTATCGTAGGAATGGTGTTTGTGATGGAAACACTCTCTACCGCACTTCAGATACTCTATTATAGGTTAACAGGAGGGAAGAGAATATTCAAAATGGCTCCTCTTCACCATCACTTTGAACTGAGTGGATGGAGTGAAACGCAAGTTGTTGTCAGATTCTGGATACTCGGAATAATATTTGCCATTATAGCCCTAGCAAGCTTGAAAATAAGGTGAAAGTAGGGTAAGAGAAGCATTTTTAACTCTGGTAACTAAACAGAATAATATTATCTATACGTACCAGTTATTTCTAGAACCATTATCGGCAGGGTCAACAAACCAAGGATGTGATGAACTTGTGTGGTTTAGGACTATGTCTAGGACTATCCTGATATCTCTGTTGTGAGTTTGTTGAATTTAGTGTTAGTGGTGTAAAAAGGGTCTTTCAATAACCTTGATAGAGTTTTAAAACACTTTCTGAATTTTTTTCTTGACAATCTAGATTGGTATTCTTAAAATATGTTTCAGAAAAAGGAGGATACTATGAAAAAGTTACTAGGGTTGCTTACAATAGTAGTGTTTGCAATTTCTGTTGTTGCTTGCGCTCCAGTTGGTGCAAAAAAGGATTCAACTGCGAAGAAGGACAAGAAAAGCAAGACTGCAAAGGCTGATGCTAAAGCTGGGAAGATTAAGGCGGGAACTATAAAATTTACCTTTGATTCAAACGAATATGGTGGAGCTTCCTCTGTTAATCTAGTTGGGTCATTTAACGGTTGGAATCCTACTGATCCAAATTACGCTATGGAAGATCCTGATGGTGATGGTATATTTGAGATAGAAGTTGAGTGGGATGCAGGTAAATATGCGTATAAATACTACATTGATGGTAACTGGCCAAAGGATATGAGTGAGCTAGAAGCGTATATTTCTCCAAAGCCTTCAGAATATGTTGATGACGGATTTGGTGGTAAGAATGCAGTTTTAATTGTTGAGTAGCATTTTGGGGGAGCTTTGGGAGGGGAATTTCCTCCTATAGCCTTTTTTAAGGCTCTTTTCTCCCCCACTTCTTGCTCTAATCAATTTAGTGTTTTTCATTCAAAAAAAGTATAAAAGTTTAATTGACAATTTAAAGTTACTTGTCCTAAAATGTTTTTATGATTACATAAAGAGGAGGTTCGTATGCTAGACCAATTTCCTAAGGGGCCTAATGTTTTTGATCCTAACATACCGAGTGCTGTTGGTAGCCATGAGAGTTTGGTTCAGGAAGGTAGGTCTAAAGAAGCTGAAGATAAGAAATTTGTTAATGACCTTACCAATGAGCTCATGAATAGGATTATAACGAAGCTACCACCAAATATTACAGACAAGCTTGATATTATGGGAAGTATTCGTGATAAGATCTACAACTACATCAACATCACCTATCAGAACATGATGAATAGGTATATTAAAACAGTAGAAGACGAATTTCTTAAGAAGGTTAGAACATTTGTTGACAGAGAAGAGAACAGGCAGATGGCTAGGTATACTCCTAGAGAGATAGTTGAACTTCTTGACAAGATCGCTGGTCCTGAGAAGTTCCATACGGGGGAAGTTGAGAAGTCAATAGTAAATATGTATGGTCACCTTCAAGGACATATACAAAGAGAAATCACAGAGATTGAAGAGAGGACTAACGCATTGTTAAGACAGAAGACAGATATTGGAGCATTAGTTAGAGGCCAGAATGCCTATGCAATAATGAAAGGTACATTTAGAGACAACCCTTACAATCCTGTTCATGTTTATGATGTCAAACTTTCAATAAATATTCTTGAAAACGAACTTATAAGTCCAATCTATCATTATCAAGTTCCTCTCTCCTTGATAATAAAGGAAGCAATCCAACACAGAATTATTGAGCTTATTGACAAGGAAATTGATAAGATTAATGAGGACTTAATTGATAAAGGAAAGGCGGAACTTGACAAAACGGAGATAATTTTTGAGAAGATAAGGCAGATTGAGAATTTTACAAGTGATGATAAGGATGATGAGAACTCTACAAGGTATACGATTCTTGCTAAGAAGTTTATTGATAAGATTGAGGGGTTGAGAGCAGAGATACCACCTGATGAGTATGACCCTCTCAACATAAGAGAGGTTATAAAGAAGATATTTGATATTGAGAATGTGAGAAACAGAGGATATAATTCTGCAGTCAATATTCTTACATCCATACTTGATACAGGAAAGCTAGGGTATCAGTACATAAATAACTTCAAAAATGCTAGAGTATGTGTAATAAAGGAATATGAGGAGACTGATCCTGAGAAGTTGCCACACGAAAGTTATAGAATAAAGATTGCCTACTATGATCAAAACCAGCTCGTTAAGCTTAGAGAGGAGTATGACAAGCATTTTGAGGCTTTTGAGAGAGAAGTTAGGAGATTGTGGCAGTTAGTTTACCAATATTATCTTAAGAATAAGAAAAGATACAACATTAAGGACTTTGACGATATGGTTCTTAGATACATGCCTAGAAGTTGGGCTAAGGAATACTTTGAAGCAAATGCTGAAGATGGTGGTGATGAAGTCAAATGGCAGGAGTTGGGTTTTCTAGATCCAGAGGATACGGTAGTTGAAGAAAGTAACCCTCACTATATACCACAGACAGAGAATTTGTTTAGAAGAATTAAGTTTATAAAAGAGATTCTTCAGAAGATGCATGGTAGTGAAAGGCCTATAGAAAGAGTAATACTTGAAGAGAGGATAGATTTCGTGATGAAAAGATTTGGAGAATTTGCATATTCCCTTAACCCACATCACATACAACCTGGCCTGGTCTTAGAATTGGATATCACAACGATCAAAAGGAAACAATTTATTCTTAAACAGATGGCTGAGGTGATTAATGAGTTCTTGTTCCAGTTGTCAAAGGGCTTTAGAGATGTTGCATTTGCTCAGTATACTAGAAGAAGGTCTACTGTTAGAGCAGATATTGATCAATCTTTTGCTCAAGTTGAAGAAAAGGAAACTGTTTCGGAGATGGCATACAAAAAGTCTGGAGGTGAGGTAGCGAAAGCAGAAAAAGCATCAGAACCTAAAGTTAAAGGTAAGGCTGATGTTTCTCCAAAGAAAACTATGGAGACGCTTGAGGAATTATAAAGGTTAAAAGAGGGGAGATGTGTCCCCTCGTTTTTTCACTTGTAATCCAAGTTTTATTTTGTTTTTTGTATGCTAAGTTGCGAGAGTTTGAAAAGTAGTAAAGGTTTAGAACTTTTTGAGAACGTAGAGCTTAAAAAGTTCACAACTTTTAGAATTGGTGGGAGAGCAAGATATTTTGTAAAGATATATACTATCAGTGGGTTGAGAGATTTTCTTAGTTTTACGAATGAGGAAGGAATTGGTTATTTCATACTCGGAGCAGGATCAAATATTCTTGTAAGAGATGGTGAGATAAATGATATTGTGATAGTTAAACTCTCGGGAGAATTTAACAGAGTTGAGGTTTGTAGTGGTAAGGAGAATAACACAACCATATTGACAGGAAGTGGTTTCTCTTTACCAGCTTTATCCAAGTTTGCTCTTGACCACTCTCTTAAGGGTGCTGAGTTTTGTGTAGCTATACCTGGAACTATTGGAGGAGCATTGGTGTTAAATGCTGGAGCTCACGGAAGCGAAATAAAGGATATTGTAAGAAAGGTTTACTGCTTTACTAAAGAAGGTGAAGAGGTTGTCTTCTCCAAAGACGAAATAACATTTTCTTACAGGGATAGCTGTTTAAGGGATTACATCGTAACATTTGCAGAGTTTGAACTGAAGCCTTGTGAGTATACAAAGATAAAAGAAAGGATGGAGGAGAACTTAAGATACAGAGCTAACACACAGCCAAGGGGTTTTTCCGCTGGAAGTGTTTTCAAAAACCCAGATGGTTTTAAGGCTTGGAAACTTATAAGAGATGTAGGTCTTGCCGGCTATAGAATAGGTGATGTTATGTTTTCAGAAAAGCACGCAAACTTCATAATAAACCTCGGAAATGGCAAAGCAGAAGATGTTTTGAGACTGATTAAATTAGCTAGACAGAGAGTTTTTGAAAAATTTGGAATACTTCTTGAGCCAGAGATAAAACTCTTAGGGCTTAGCTTAGAGTAGAGAAAGAGGGTTTCTATCTATCTCTATGTATACTCCCTTTTTACCAGCTAAGTTTTCAAAGACAGTTTTCTGTGCTTTTGTTATAAGCTCTTCACTCTTGCTTTTAACCACTATCTGGTATCTGTAGTTTTTTGATATCTTTTTGATTGGAGCGGGTAGTAAGGGGGAGATAAAGGTATCCTCTCTTTTATAGGAAAGGCTATCAAGTAGTATTTTGGCAGATCTTCCTATCTCTAGACAGTTTTTTTCAACTTCACTTCTGAAGATGAATCTTGTGATGAACGTAAACGGTGGGTAATTAAATCTGTCTCTTCTTGCGATCTCGTAGTTATAAAACTCCTCGTAGTTTTGTAATGTTGCTGTCTTGATGCTATAATGCTCAGGGTCAGATGTCTGAATTATTCCCTTACCTACCTCGTCTCTTCGTCCAGCTCTGCCTAGGGCCTGTAAGATCAGAGAAAAGGTTCTTTCGGAGGAGTAGAAATCTGGCAACCTAAGGACAATCTCTGGGAATAGAACACACACCAGATTGACCTGTGGTATATCCAATCCCTTGGTTATTATCTGTGTTCCCACTATTATGTCTATGTCACCCTTTTTCAAGGAAGAATAGATCTTTTCATAAATATCCTTTTCCCGAGTTGTGTCCAAGTCTACTCTCACAACTCTTGCTCTGAGGAAAGTATTCCTTATTATTTCCTCTGCTTTCTCTGTTCCAAGTCCTATATCAAAGACTTTCCCTTTACTACACTTTGGACACAGCTCAGTATAGTTTTCTTTGTAGCCACAATAGTGACATTCTAGAGAACTTTTGAATTTGTGGTAGGTCAGAGTTATATCACAATTTGGACAAGTAGGTACAAAACCGCATACTCCACATTTTACGAAATTGCTGAAACCTCTTCGGTTAATAAACACTATAACTTGCTGACCACTTCTCAGCTTGTCATTAATTTCTGAAATAACCCTAGGAGATATTACCTGTCCTTTTGGGAGACTTTTCATATCTACAATCTCTGTTTCAATTCTTTGATGCTTTGAAAACTTCTCTCTAAGTTCTAGTAGTTTGTATACTCCTTGTTTTGCTAGGTAAAAGTCTTCAACGGGTGGAGTTGCGGAACCTAGAACGAGAGGAATGCTCTTTTTTCTAGCGATCCACTTTGCGATATCCTTGGTTGAATACCTAGGTGTGCTAGAGGATTTGTAAGAAGTTTCGTGGAATTCGTCAATTATTATTATTCCTAGGTTCTTAAGGGGGAGAAATATTGATGATCTTGGCCCAATGATGAGCCTTTTTATTCCCTTTTTCGCAGACATGTAGGTATTGAATCTTTCATTATCGGTGAGTTTGCTATGGTATACTGCCATTATTTCTCTGGGAATGAAAGAGAATTTGTCAATAAACTGTGGAGTCAAAGAGATCTCAGGAACTAGAAGTAGAGCAGATTTACCTTGGTTAAGAATGTCCTTGATGAGTTTTTTGTAAATTTCGGTTTTTCCACTTCCAGCAACTCCGTAGAGTAGAAAGATTTCATTTTTTCCGAAGCAACTCTTTATAGCCTGATATACTTTTTCTTGAGCTGATGTGAGTGTGGTATTTTCGGTGATCCTTAAGTTTTTAGGTTCACTGATTTTATTTAATCTACTACCGTTAGGTATCATAGAAAAGACAGTTTCTGAGAGAGTGGCGGTGAAATACTCGGAAATGAATTTGGCAAGTTCCATTTGCTCGTCAGAAAATACCTCTTCTTTGTCAATCGTTCTTCTTATTTTCCCTAGTCTCTTACCTTTAGGTTCGGGGGAGATATCTAGAATAAGTCCTTGAGTATTCTTTTGGGAGAAGATTATGTCAACTCTAGTATACTTTTTAATATTCTCGTGTGGTTTTTCTATTTGATACCAGAAAGTTTCGTTTGTTGGTATGTTAACAAGGACTTCTGCAAACATACCTTCTTTTGAAAGTAAATCTACTTTCTATACAACGTAAGTTCTAAATCTCAGCTTTTTCTTCTGTCCTTAGTCCTTTTACTATTCCTCTTTTGGAAGAGAGGATGAAGTTAGAGATGTATTTGATGTTTTGGTCGTCTGGGAAAATTTCAACTATTCTTTGTGCTGATTCTCTTATAGTGTAGGACGATTTGTAGATGATCTTGTAGGCTTCTTTTATTCTGTCTCTTTGTTCGGGTGAGAAATTTCTTCTTCGCAGTCCTACGGAGTTTATTCCTACAACTTCTGCGGGAATACCTACAGCCATAGTAAAGGGGGGTATGTCTTGGGTTATTTTTGATAAGGCTCCAACCATGGCAAATTTACCGATTCTTGTGTGTTGGTGTACTCCTATTAAAGCTGAAACGAAAGCACCGTCTTCAACTACTGAAAATCCTCCTAACTGACAGTTATTGACTAGAATTACCTCATTACCTAGGGTGACATCGTGTGCGACATGGGCTCCAACCATAAGTAGACATTTATTACCTATTCTGGTAGTACTTTCTTTTGAAGTGGGTTTATGTATGGTTACGAATTCTCTTATCCAGTTCTCGTTTCCTATTTCAATAAATCCGGACTCTCCTTCATACTTAAGATCTTGTGGATCAGAACCTATTACTGAGTAGGGGCCTATTCTATTCTGATTGCCAATTTTAACATTTCCATAGATGCAGGTTCCTGTTTCTATTCTAGTTCCGTCACCAATGCTGACATTTCCTCTGATCACCACATAAGGTCCGATTTCAACCTCAGCTCCTAGTGTGACATTACCTTCAATTATCGCAGTGCTGTGTATTTTTGACATAAAACCTCCTAGATGGAACTATAGTTTTGTTATACTTTCAGTGAAACTATAGTTTACTTTCCACTTTTTGTATCTCAATGGGCCTGAATTTTCTTTTTTCTAGACTGCTTAGGGTTAGGTCATCCGAAGGGTGGTTTGAGTTCTATCTATTTTGTATTACTGCCATCATTTCGGCTTCTACACAGACTTTGTCGCCGACTTTGGCAATACCTCTGAACTTACCGAATTTGTTTGAGATTTTTGTTATTTCAACTTCATACACAAGTTTGTCTCCTGGAAAAACGGGATTCCTGAATTTTACATTATCAATTGTTGCGAAGAAAATCAGTGGAGGATTATCAGAGGAATACCCTATAGCTTTGAGAGCTAAAACGCCGGCACATTGGGCAAGTCCTTCTATTATCAAAACTCCTGGCATTATTGGGTATCCGGGGAAGTGTCCTTGAAAAAACCATTCGTTTATTGTGACGTTCTTATATCCTATTGCTTTAGTTGTTCCCATCTTCTCAATCTTATCAACTAGAAGGAATGGAAACCTATGGGGTAATATTTTCTGAATCTCGGTTACATCAAGGTTAACTTCTTTTAGTTCTTCTTCCATACTTACCTCCTAGAAAATTAATGCTGAAAGTCCGACTATGAAGGTATATATTGAGAAAATGTAGAATTTGCCTTCTTTAAGCAACTTCATGAGAATCCACAGAGCAAGGTATCCGACGACTAAGGCGACTAGGAATCCTATAACATACGTCCATTCAAATTTAAGGCTTAAGCTTTCGCTTTTTAAGGTTTTGTATGTTTCGTAGATGAAAGCTCCGATTGTTGCGGG
>JBCNVF010000093.1 GCA_039630355.1 Brevinematia bacterium | reverse complement strand
ATAACAACAGAAATATTATAAGTACTTTTAAAAGAAATTCCAGCTAGGACTATGAAAGCAAGCACCGTAGCAATTGAAAGGAGCTCCACAACCTGCAAGTAAATAATACTTCCTAAAAAAAAAGAAACAAAATTGAAAGTTGAAGAAATAAATGAAGCTGAAACGGTAATAAACGAAAGTCTTCTAAATTCCTTCATTAGCATAGAGTAAAGGTAGTTGCTAACTAGAGAGTGTAAGAAAATAAAAGCAGTTACACCGTATGTTACCGAAATTAATGAAATCTCCAATGGATGCATGTAGCATCACTATGATGTATATATCACTTTGCCGGGAACGGGACTTGAACCCGTACACCCGCAAAGGGTATGGGATCCTGAATCCCACGCGTCTGCCAATTCCGCCATCCCGGCAAACCCTTCAACAGGCTAAAAATACCAACTCACAATACCTACTCAACAACAAAACTTAAGCTACCTTTCACTCACCTACACAGTGTTTTCTAATATCCTCCAATCCACTTAGTGTACGACTCCTCACAGATTACTTTCTCCTCTTGCCTCCCTAACCTTACCTAGAATTATATCCTTAAGATTCTTAGAGCTAGCAACCGCCCTTATATTAGCTTTCTGGATTTCCTCCAAAATCTCTTTTCTATATATTTTCAACTCCGGAGGAGCAGAAATTCCAATTTTTACAGTATCTCCCTTTATTGAGAGTATCTTCACCTCAATGTTATCACCTATTATTATGCTCTGTTCCTCCTTTCTTGACAAAACCAACATCTACTCCCCCTACTTGACCCCAACCTTAGATGTTATATCATAATCCGTAGGATAGTCGTTTATCTTTGAAACAGCTTGAACTCCCCTATTGTTCTTAGTATTCACTATAACCGGCCCCAAAAGATTAGCAGTAACCTTCTGCTCTTCAAGATTAACATTGAGGATAACAAAAACCATTAGATCCTCACTTTTCTCCGCATATATACCCCTAAGATCATCTTCATAAACATCAAGGATATAGTCAGGTTTAAAAACATACGGATTAGCTACCAAAAAACACAGATCCGTATTTTCTATTGACTGCATCCAGTATACAAAAGAATCCTTCTCAAACTCTATGAAAACATACCTCTTATACTCCTCAAAACCTATAAGCCCCTTCTCAAATGTAACAACGTGTTCCTCTTCTATCTCTATTTCACCAAAATGCTTAGAAAGAACCTTCATACCTCAAAACCTTCTAAAAGTATATATAAACAAAAAGCAACTTTCAAAAACCACTCAAATAAACAAAACATAAAATCTTGTTTATTCACCCAACGGAAATTGGAACTTATTGCGGAGTGTTGGTTTAATTGACTGACAAGTTAGACAATATTTATAATAACGCAAAACTTTAAGGAGGATCGTATGGCTGATATTTTTGAAAAAGTAAAAGATTTGATCGTTGATCAACTCGGAATTGACGCGTCAAAGGTCACTCCCGAAGCTTCATTTATTGAGGATCTTGGCGCAGACTCCATTGATATAGTTGAGCTAATAATGGCTCTTGAAGAAGAATTTGGTATAACAATTTCGGATGAGGATGCACAGAAAATAAGAACCGTTGGTGACGCTGTAAAGTATATAGAAGATCACTCAAAGTAATATACTTCGGGGCTTATGCCCCAAACCAACTTTTGTAATGAATCCTGAAGGACTTGTAGAATCAGTCCTATTTTTAAGCGGTAAAAAGGTAAAAAAAGAATTTCTAGACTCCTTACTAAAAAAGCACTTTGGAGTTGCTGATATAGAAAACACTATAAGGAATCTAAACACTCGCTATCAAAATCTACACTCAGGTTTAGAAATAATATCAACTGATAACTACGTTGAAATGGTGACATCAAAGCTTTACCACAACATTCTAAAGGAAATCTTCCCTCCACAAGACGATGACACTGAATTGACAGATGCTCTGCTTGAAACTCTAACGATAATAGCTTACAAACAGCCCATTGAGAAAACGGAAATAGACAGAATAAGAGGTGTTTCCTCAAGTAGAGCAATATCAACCCTTCTGGAAAAAGGATTTATAAAGCCTGTAAGCAATTCTAACATCTCTGATAGAATTAGCTACATTACCACAGATAGATTTTTAGATTACTTTGGTATAAAGAGCATCTCTGAACTACCTGATATTGAGGAAATAAAATCTTCCTTATCAAAGTGAATACTAACAAGCTAAAGCGAGTTAATAAATTCCTTCAATCTCCTTATTCCTTCCTTTATTGAGTCCATACTAGCGGAAAAAGAAAGCCTTACAAACTTATCATCACCAAAGGCTATTCCGGGAACAACTGATAGAAGCTTTTTCTCTAAAAGTTCCGAACAAAAAGTCACAGAGTTTTTGATCTTGTCGTTAAAACACTTTGAAACATCTATGAAGTAATAGAACGCTCCCTGAGGAACAAAAATTCTTATCTTATTTTCTGACATAAGCTCATCTCTTATGTAATTTCTTCTTGCCGTAAACTCCCTCTGAATCACAGAAACATCTTCCTCATAATGCTCAAGAAAACCTAGTAACGCATACTGCACAATAGAGGAAGTTCCAGAAGATATATGACTCTGGATAGAATCCATAGCACTGACAATCTCTTCTGAGGCACAAACATATCCTATCCTCCAACCAGTTATTGAATGAGACTTTGAAAATCCATTTACTGTTATGGTCACCTCTTTAGCATCGGGGGAAAGCGATGCCAAGCTTACGAACTTACCTTCATACACATAGTTCTCGTATATCTCATCGGAAATTATATAAAACCTCTTCCGAATTGCTAAGCTTAGTAACTTTTCAAGTATATCCTGAGGATATAGAGCACCAGTAGGATTACACGGACTGTTTACGATTATAGCCTTCGTTTTAGGTCCTATGAGTTGCTCAAGTTCCTTCAAACTAGGAATGAAACCATCATCTATTCTTGTTTCAAGAATAACAGGCTTTGCACCCACTAACTTTATCTGCTCAACGTAGCTTACCCAGTAAGGAGAAATCAATATAACCTCATCTCCCTCGTTACACACAGATGCTAGGGCCAAGTAGATAGCCTGCTTCGCACCTATGGATATTACAACATTTTTGTAAGAATAGTCAACGTTGTTATACTTTCTATACTTCTCCGCAATTTCCTTCCTCAGCTCAGTTATTCCCGCAGTAGGCTTATAAGTGTTTGAGCCGTTTATTCTGATACATTTCTCAAGATTCTTAAGGACCCACTCAGGAACAGGCAGATCAGACTCTCCCGCCGTCAGGTTTATTACATCCAGACCCTTAGATATCAGTTCTTTCGTTTTTGCACCAATTGATAGAGTAGGCGAAGGCTCTATTTCTATAGCTCTTTTTGACAGAGAAAAACTCATCTTCCCCCCCTAGCTTTAGAAAATTTTAAATGAGGGTAGACAACAATTCAAAATAACTCCAGAAACCGTAAGATCACAAATCCCTCAAACCTACTTTCTCAAAAAACCCGTTAGATACTCATCCACTGGAGATGAAGGCTCTGCAAAAGTTTTTTCCAGTGGCAAACCTATTAGGAAAGCTTCCCTTCCAGCTTGAATTGCTTTCGCAAAAGCTACTGCCATCCCAACAGGATCTTTTGCAGTCGCTATAGCAGTATTTACTAATACTGCATCTACTCCTATCTCCATAGCCTCAGCAGCATGAGAAGGTCTTCCAATCCCAGCATCAACAATAACCGGAACATCAAGTTCATTTTTCAACATTTCAATAAAATACCTTGTAAGCAAACCTTTGTTGGTTCCAATAGGTGCTCCAAGAGGCATTATACAGACTGCCCCAGCTTGCACCATATACCTAGCAGACACTAAGTCTGGCATAACATAAGGAAAAGGCTTAAACCCCTCATTTGCTAAAAGTTCACATGCTCTTATAACTTCCCTATTATCCGGCATCAAATACTTAGTATCAGGTATTATTTCAACTTTCACAAGATCACTCCCTAGAAGTTCCCTTCCTATCCTTGCTATCTTCAGCGCCTCTTCAGAATTCCTCGCTCCCGAAGTATTCACCAACACCTTTACCCCCTTAGGAATATAATCCTTAAGCGGTTTTTGGATACCGTCTTTCGCCCTCCTAACCGCCACTGTAACCATCTCACATCCCGTCTTCTCCACTATATCAGGAATATAGGCATAATCACTAAACTTACCTGTGCCTATTATTAACCTACTCTTCAACCTCAATCCCGCTATCAGCAACTCGTCCATCAACCTCCCCCCATTATGGTCAGTATCTCAATATCATCATTCTCTTTAAGAGTAATCTCCGCTACCCTACTTTTAGGAATAATCTCATTATTGACCACCACAACATACCTATTCACATCAAATCCTAACTCTTCAACCAGCTCTCTCAAATTTGTAACACCAACTTCCCGCTCCTGACCATTTACTATCACCTTCATCAGGTAAATTTAACTAAACTTATCAACTTTTTCAAGTTCTCACCCGAGGCAACAATAAAGCTTACTCTCATCAAGTAGACAGAAATTTTACTACCCTCTCCAATTGATCCCGATTGTCAACGCAAACTTTCCGAAACTATCTTAGAAACAAGCACATCTTCCACTTCCATCACAGTTACTAGAAACTAGATAAGCTCTCACACAGCAAGAGAAGTAATCAGGTAAAGCCAGTTCCCAATCACTTGCTAACAAAACTAAACTTCAATGCAACTAAACAACAAATTACAATTTCCATCAGGTGAGTAGATGAGTTTAACCTTTGTCCACCTACATTATTTGGTTCTGGACAGCGTCTATCAATCACAGAACTTCACCTTATACCAAGTCTCTCGGGTACTTATCAAGAAGGGTGTTCACTTAGCTCCAACAGAGACCACGAGAACAGTAAAAAGAAAGGTTACATCCTAGGCGCAGATTTTGGAACTTATTGAAGATAAAAAATTAAGTAGAGATTTAGGTAGATGGAATATTAAATTTTTTCTATGAGGATAGTCATAGGTGTCACAAGTAGCGTAAGCATATACAAAGTGCTGAATGTGATAAGGGGGCTTATAAAAAGAGGTAATGAAGTCAAAGTAGTTATGAGTCACAATGCTACAAAACTCATCTCTCCATTGCTTTTTCAAACTATATCCCAAAACAAGGTATATGTTGACAATTTCAACAATGACGATCCTTTAATCCATATAACTTTAGCAAAATGGGGAGATGTCTTTGTAGTTGTGCCTGCTACTGCCAATATCATAGGCAAAATTGCAAATGGTATAGCCGATGATCTAGTCAGCACTATCGCATTAGCTTTTCCTTACTCCAAAAAGAGAATGATAGTTCCCGCAATGAATAAAGAAATGTGGATAAATCCTATAAACCAGAAAAACATAACAAAACTTAAAGAATACAACTGGGACATTGTAGAACCTGAGGAAGGACTCTTTGCTTCACCTCTAGAAGGCAAAGGGAAAGGAAGACTACCAAACGAGAAGACAATAGTATACTCTATACTAAGAAAAAACAACGGTATTTTAAAAGATAAGAAAGTAATAGTAACTGCTGGAGCTACAAAGGAATACATTGATAATGTAAGATTTATATCTAACGACTCATCGGGCCTTATGGGGCTATCATTGGCTCTAGTCTCCTATTTAGAGGGAGCAGATGTTTGCTTAATATATGGCGAGATGAAATATACTCCTCCTAAATTCATAAAATCTATCAAAGTTGTCTCCACTCATGATATGCTGGAGCAGGTGGAAAAGGAATTTATAAACTCCGACATTCTTCTTATGCCTGCTGCAGTATCAGACTTCAAACCTAGTAAGAAATTCTCAGGAAAACTTTCAAAGGACCAATTACTAGAAATAAAGTTAGAAAAAACCCCAGATATACTAAAGGAAATCTCAAAGAAGAAAAAAAGACATCAAATAGTAATAGGATTTGCATTAACAAGCAATAAAGCCGAAGAATACGCTATTGCAAAAATGAGGGAAAAAAAGCTTGACTTCGTAGTAGCAAATCAATTGGAATTGAAAGATGGCAAAATAACTTTCAACCCAATGGGAAGTAGGACAAACAAAGTAACCATCTTCAGTAAAGATGGTAGTAGAGTAGAATTTGAGGGAAGCAAGCTCAAAGTCGCAAGATCAATCATAGAGTACATTTCCAAAAATATAGAAACACAGTCTAGCTAGCATTCCTAACTAGTAGCCTCTAGCAAGATTCTTGAAATACTCAAGCACTCATTCCTGGAACCGGTCAATAAATTCCAATTTCCGCCAGGCAAGTAGATAAGGTTCAACCTTTTGTTTACTTACACTCTTTGGTTCTAGATAGTAGTCCATCAATCACAGAATTTCACCCTATGCCAACTCTCCTAAGTGTTTATTGAAAGAGTATTTACCCAGTCCCGTCAGGGACTGCGAGAATAGTAAAAGAAAAACTACATCCTAGTTACAAATTTTGGAATTTGTTGGGAACCGGTATCTAAATTTGTAAAGCATCCGCAGTAGTAGTTAAAATACGGTTATGAGAAAGTTAGTTTGGATATTAGTAGCTATTTTTATCTTCATTTCTTGTGCACTATCTGGAGTCACCATAACTGGTAAAGTCGTAGATGTTGATGACGGTGACACCGTTACAGTTAAAGCAAATGATGGGTATTACAAGGTCAGACTTTTGAGTATAGACACTCCTGAAACGAGAAGAAATGCAAAGTTCAAGAAGGATACAACTAAAGTTTACATTAACGGTGAGTTCAATGTTTTTATTAGGGTTCCCCCCAGTGAATTGTTAAGAATAGGAGAAACAGCAAAGTGGAAACTGCATAGTTTAGTATACAACAAAGTTGTTAAAGTTGAGATAGAGGGGGTTGATAGATACAAAAGAAATTTAGGATGGTTATGGCTGGATGACGTACTCATAAACGAGTATATGGTTGCTAACGGGTTAGCAAGACCATATATGGTAAAGGGTAAATACGCCTGGAGAATAAGACAGGCAGAAAGCAAAGCTAAGAAGAACAAAATAGGTATATACAGATACTAATTTTTAATACATAATGAATCTCTCTCTATAGATATTGTTGACAATTCCAATGAGAGCTAAGTTTGTTATTATTGAAGAACCACCATAGGAAACGAACGGTAAAGGTAAACCTGTTACTGGTGCAAGTCCCAATACCATCAGCATATTTATTGTGAAATTTATAAGAATCACTATAGTTACTCCACACAACAGAAAGTAAGACTTCATATTCTCCGCATTGCTTATTAGCCAAAGCAATCGTATAAAAAGTATTACAAACAATGTTATTACCACCCCTACTCCAATGAAACCCCACTCCTCCCCAAGGACTGAGAAAGCAAAGTCCGTATGTCTTTCAGGTAGTATATTGAGTTTGTTCTGAGAACCATTTAGAAACCCTTTGCCGGTAATTCCTCCAGAACCTATGGCTATCTCTGATTGAATCACATTATACCCAGCCCCAAGCCTATCAACTTCAGGACTAAAAAATACCATCAACCTATTTTTCTGATAAGGTTTTAGCGTGTTATAAGCAATATTGCCTAACAAAAATGCTAAAGAGAATAGGAATAACAAAATTCCCAAAATCAATCTAGTCTTCTCTCTTACAACTCTTGATACTACAAATGATACAAGGAAAATAAAAATAGACGAAAACAACAAAGCGTAAGCAAATTCTCTAGAAATCAATACACTCACAGTCTTTGACACCCTTTCAATCACTCCCATCTTGAGCAAAAAGTCTATATATGCGTTTAAAAAGGGGAAGAAAGCCAAAGAGAATCCCAAAAAAAGTAAAAGTAACAAGTATTTTGCATTTATTCCAGCAATCATAGAAAAAAGTAGGAAATACAAAAAATACGATATAGCCATCCCCAAATCCGGTTGGAGAAGAATCACACCAACAGGCAAGATGAAAATCATGGCAAGAACAACAACTGTTGACAATTTTTTAGGGTTAATTCCTTCAGCTGAAAGATATTTGGTTGCAAGTAGGAGCACACCAACCTTCAGAAACTCTGATGGTTGTATACCCATTCCAGCTATATTTAACCAGCTTTTCGTTCCTCTTATCTCCTTACCAATAAAAAGCGTTAATGCCGTGAGTATCAAGAAGACGATATATATAGGAATTGCCCAGCTCACAAGAACCTCGTATTTCGTGAAAAATAGAACTATCATCAAAGAAAATCCTACCACTACCCATATCACCTGCTTCAAGAAAATAGACCTATCAGAATAAAAGCTAGCACTATAAAGGTTCACAAGTCCTATAACCACAAGTAGTAACACTACCGACAAGATTACCTTATCAAACGGAATTCTGACCATGTTCCTCTTACTCCAGAATAAGTGTCCTTAAAACTTTTTCTTCTCTTTTGCTTTAAGATCCTCTTCCATCTTTTGAGACCATTTTTCTATGATTTTCTTTATTTCCTTTGACTCATCATAATACCCAAGAACATTGTTCATCCTCATTATCGCCTTAAGAAACTCTTGTGCCTTCCTCATATCAGAAACCTCATGTCCAGATACCTCATATTTCTCCCTATATTCATCAGCAGACCTCTTCAACAGATCTTTAGCGTAGTTAATTAGCTCAGTATAATATCTGTAGTTAGAACTAGTCGGATCCATACTCATATACTCTTTAAAGTTTATAGAATTTTTCACCACAACTGCAAATTTCCCAAACATCTCAAGAATCTTATATCTCCACTTACCTCCCTCCAATTCCTCCGAAAGCACCTTCAATGCATTTTCCATTTTTTTAAGAAGATAAAGCTTTCTGTAAGGGTTCATTCTTTCAGTGCCACTAAGCCTCTCACTTATTTCGTTAAGATCGCCATCAAGAGTATCGCTGACCAGCTTTTCAAGAGTTGCAATAGCATTATATATAGCTTTTCTGGAGTTTTCAAGAAGCTCATCCTGCTTCAAATCCATTAAATGCATACTAAGCCTATTCATCTTTATGTAGTTTAGAGCTATATCTACGTAGTAGTTTGCAACTAAAAAATGCCTATACTTTCCAATTGATGTATTACCACGCAATGCATTAACTTCTATCTCCTGAATCTTCCTTCTTATTCTCTCTATCTCCTCTTTCAACGGTTGTGATAGTCGTTGATAAACTTCTTTCTTTTCCTTTTCAATTCGCTTTATAGCCATACACTACCCCCTATTCTTATCTACAAAACTACTTATTACAATTTCGTCAGTCTTATCTAAATCCTCAAACTGTATAGCTGAGAAGAGTTTACTACCCTCAGTTTCAACTCTCAGCACTCTTCCCTTAACTACTATTGTCCTATTGTCATCAAACTTTATGCTTATCTTCACCCTTGTGCCTACATCTAGAAATTTTGCAAGATACTGCTCAATCTCTACTTTTAGTCCTCCCACACTTATATCATGTACAGGCAATGGAAACTCTGAAGAAGAAGTAAGTGAGAAAAGTTTATACTTCGCCAACGCTTCTGAGGTAATATCAGCAAGAGACTGGACATAGAACACATCCCTTAGGGATAAGGATCTACCTGTCTTATTCAGAAGACTCGCAACCCTAATATGTCCAACTACATTTTCAAATAAGAAGATTGGAGCATAAATTATGCTTTTTATATTACTCTTTTGGAAAAACGATATAAACTTCTTTATCTCTTCATCCACTTTCTCTCCTGGCCACTTTAGATCTTCCATAAACTTACCAAAAGCTATAGCTTCTTCCCCGAGATACTTTTTAAAATAAGACGCTTCTTCTTGAGTATTTTCTATAAGAATTGGCTTTTTATACTTCGTCAGAATAATCACTGGAAGCGGTAAACTCTCACCTTGTTTGTGTAAAAAGAGCTCACCTATATCAGACACATTGTTAAGCTCATCTTGCACCATCTTTATCACCGATGGAATATCAGGTACATCTTTGGAAACTTCTCTAAATATTGCTCCAAGCCTAGATGGCATAGAAAATGCCCTATTTTTCAGATCTTGAGACAAATCCTTTATGATGTTTATGTTGCAAAAAACTTTACCATAGCAATAACTCCTCTCATACTTCCTAACAGCCCATATTTCCAATTGCGAAGGAATGAGCACCATAACTTCCTTTGACAAAATTTTTACAACATCTCCCTTGAAATGATACGGCTCCTTATTCAGCTCAAAAGACAAATCTAAAGATTTGATATTCGGTGGCAACTCAGATTCAGTCTTTATCGTCAAAGTATACTCGGAAATATCAGAAATCTTACCAGTTACCTTACTGTTGTCAAAAATTATAGTGAGTCTTATGTCATACAATTTGCATAACCTCAGAATTGATATTATCTCACCATACTCAAGAATTACTCTATTAGCCATAAACTACACTTAATATTATAGCAGGACAAAGAAAAATTCTCAACACTTTTGACACTGAAGTTTGAAAACTCTGTCCATCTAAAACCTTCTCCCCAAACCCAGGCTAACTTCAACATTCACCACATCTATTCATCCAATCCTACTTCTAACCCCCAACACAATTACTACTCCCATCCTTCTCCAACCTTCCCACACTTTGTAACCTACCCTGAATAGAAATTATCATTATTTTAAATGGAGGATAAAGAATTCTTCTCCTCTCTGTTTGAAGAGGTTAAAGATATGCTAGTAGGCTATTTCCTAGCCAATGGGGTTCACAATAACAATGTATTTGACCTCTTAAATGAGACTTTTCTTCTTGCCTGGAAATATAGAAATAGCCTAAAGGAGAAGAGTAAAGCAAAAAACTGGCTATTTAGCATAGCAAAAAATGTCCTAAAGACACACAAAAATATCTTAAAAAAACATAGAAAAATCATAACCTCTTTAGATGATAATATCACAACACACCAAAATGGCAACCATCAAGAAGATATTGAATTTGCACTAAGTATTATAAATAAACTCCCACAACCTTACAGAGATGTATTTATTCTCTTCTATATTGACGAAAAAAGTATAAAAGAAATATCCGAAATTCTTGGCATTTCGGAAACAAACTGCAAGGTTAGACTGTTTAGAGCAAGAGAAAAAATCAAAAGTTTATTGGAAGATCCCAATGAAACATAAAGAATTCAAAAAGAAAATAACCGAACATCTTCTAGATAAAGTTTCTACCTCCAATGAAATACAGGACCATCTATCAAAATGTGAAGATTGCAAAAACTACTTTTTAAAGTCACAAAAATTCTTGGAAGGACTGAACAAAATAAAATTACAAGGGAAAATCATCTCAAAGAAGTTCAAACTACCACTTAATTTTCAAAATATACCAACTCCAGCACCTAAATATATGATGATATTCAAAAACCTTAAACCTATTACCCTAAGCATTCTTATGCTGACCATAATTGTCGCAATTGTATTACAAATATTCTCAATCAAAAGTTTATACCAAAAAACAAAAAATGAGTCCACAGTAGTCTTAAATAAAAACTACTCTAACAATATCTACCCATACCTTGAATCATATTACCGGTATTTCGTCTCGGTTGAAACTAATGATCCAGAAATTCCCCTAGGGGAAGAAATAAGATCTATCATCCTTAGTTACCAAGACCAAGATAACCCCGAAGGCATCGGAGATCAAGAAAACACTGACTTCTATAGATTATACTACTCTTTCCTTCTGGACAAATAGAACTACTTCTTATCCTACATAAGTTCTTTCAGAGAGTTATAGCAAATGTAACCTTAAGTGTTTCTAATGTATCTATATTAAGAAAGGAGGAATTTATGAAAGCCTACAAAATGATACTCAGGTTTTTTACAATAGTAGCAATTCTCTTTCTACATCTTCAAGGATTTTCTGAACCCTTTATTCACAAAGGGCTAGAAGAAGAATTGAACGAGTGGAAACGTTTTGACAAATATAGAGAAGGAAAACCTCTTTTTGCTATCCTAGAACATAAACTTATGAAAATACTTCTATTTGCAAAAGAACTAAATCTTTCCCAAGAACAACAAGATAAGATATTTAACGTAATCATACAAACCAAGCAGAAAAATGATCCTCTCTCAACAGATATCCTGAAACTGAAATACGAAATTCTGAAGGAAATGTCAAAAACCCAACCTGATTTTAACAAGATAAAGTCTCTAAATTCACAGATTACCAAACTAACAAGTGAGTTTGAACTTAACATCAAAAACTCGCTGGTTGAGATTTTGTCAATTTTCACTCCTGAACAAAGAGAAAAACTAGATAAGCTTTTGCCTAGAAAACGAATCAACAAAAACCTTCCTTCAAGATAAGAAAACTTTGCTTTACACCACAAAATTACCTACAGTCAAGAACAGTCTAGAAGCAAAATGTTTTAAAACTAAAAATTTAACTTCTACAATGCTACTTTACATCAGGTTTCAAGTGTTTATTGAGAATGTTCATCTAGCCCCAGCAAGAAGTGTGAGAGAAATAAAAGAAAGACTGTATTCAATCGTTAAATCTTGAAATCCACTAGAACTTCTCTAATTTTCTTGAAAGAGCAAGTTTGCGGTAATTAACATTTTTCCTATGCTTGAACTGAAGGTAAAACTGCTCAAGAAGAACGCTACTCTACCGAAGTATCAAACTACACACTCAGCTGGACTAGATCTTTATGCTTGCACAGAAGAAGATATTGTCATCAATCCTAGAGAAATAAAGCTAATTCCCACAGGTATAAGCATAGAATTACCAGATGGATATGAAGCACAAATAAGACCCCGAAGCGGACTCGCGGTAAAATATGGCATAACAGTCCTAAATACCCCCGGAACAATTGATCCAGATTATAGAGGCGAAGTAATGGTGATAATAATAAACTTGGGTGATAAGCCATTCGTGGTGAAAAACCAAATGAGAATAGCTCAAATGGTAATATCCAAATTTGAAAGGGTAGATATAAAAGTTGTAGAAGAGTTATCACCTACCACAAGAGGAGATGGCGGATTTGGTTCAACAGGACTTACCGAAAATGATAAACAGAATAATCACTAAAATAAGAACTGATAGATTCTACTTAGATTCACT
The DNA here is from genome assembly GCA_039630355.1 of Brevinematia bacterium. NCBI lineage: Bacteria > Pseudomonadati > Spirochaetota > Brevinematia > Brevinematia bacterium. The sequence goes on along the minus strand of JBCNVF010000093.1, from coordinate 46,272 downwards.
AATTCTAACACTATTCACTATCCTAGGTAACCTATTTGCCTTTCTAGTGAATATAATCTACACTTGGACCTTACCACCGGGACAGTATGGTGCAGTTATGTCCATAAATTCTCTGATCAATATCTTAGGAACAGTTGCAATAGCTTTCAGGATGTTTAATGTTAGAGAGACCACAGAGCTTGCATCAAAAGGTCTATACTCCAAAGCAATAAATGTTTCCTATAAGTTTGCACTCTATTCCTTTGCCTTTTTGATGATAACATTCATTCTATTAACTCCTCTCTACTCACACCTAATTTCCTTTATGAACGTAGACTACTTTCCCCTCTTAATAGCACTCATCATAATAGCACTCACATACCTAATCAATATCACTTCGTCTTTGTTTCAATCTCTGAAGATGTTCCTCTTCCTAGGAATAGTATCTTTCTCCTATCCTTTCATTAGATTTGTTCTCACTTACCCTTACATAAAGGTGTGGAATGGATATATTGGAGCAACAGCTTCAATGCTTGTTGGAATAATAGCATCCTTCGTCCTAACTTCTATCATTCTACTACTCAACAGAACAAATTACAATCAGTCTACTTCCAACAACAATGACGAAAAGATAGAGTTATCTTACTTTGTTCCCCTAATACCAATAGTTCTCATAAACCTATCATACAGCATTCTGAATTTCGGTGACGTAATTTTTTCAAGAAGGTATTTTAACGAAATAGCTACAGACATATTTGCTATAGCTTCCACCATAGCTAAGGCAAACTTATTTGTTATAATCCCAATATCCTACGTAGTCCTACCAAGAATGATTGAGGATCTATCAACAAGAGGCTATAGAGCTAGTGTTATCACTTTGTTTAAAGGGCTTGCACTAGCTATTGCATCAAGTTTAGCATACGCACTTTTTATATTTCTCTTTAGCGATATTATCCTTAAGATATTTGGTGAAAGATATCTGGAAGCCAAGCCGATACTGTTTCTTTTCACCATAGCTTTTATACCAATAGGAGTATCGTTCATTCTGATAAACTATAGCATAACCTTTAAAAACTGGTATTTTATTATACCTTTACTCATCGCTGACCTTGCACTTATTGGCGGTTTTATGATTTTCCACTCAACTTTTGAGGAGATGATTATGGTTGATCTTGTAGTAGGTTTACTTCTATTCATCTCACTAATCCTCCTTGTAACCTTCTCCAAAAAGCCTAAACCTCTAACACCAGAGGAAGTTACTGTCTCTGAGAAAATTACACAAGTATAACATTACTTTCTCTTGTCTTACTCAAAACCCGAGTAAAAGCTGGGCTCTAACTAGGAAAGTCCAGCAAAGGTTCTTTAAAATATTCTTCTACTCTGGGAGAAAAAATATGAGTGAAAGCTTGAAGAACATAAGAATTAACAAGATCCAAGATCTTGAGCGAATGAAAATAGAAGCCTACCCCTACAAATTTACTACCAACACCACCATAAAACAAACAAGAGAAAGATACGAACTTGACCCAAAAGAGATATCTGTTGGAGTGATAGGAAAGATTAAAAGAATCTCAAATACGGATGATGGGCTTATGATAAGACTTGAAGGCAATGAAAAGCAAATCACAGTCTATGTGAATAAAGAGTACGCTGGCGAATTTACAGAGAAAAAAAGTGGCGATGAGATTTTCATAAAAGGCAAGGTAAAAAGAGTGAATGATAACCTATCCATAGAATATGACCCAACTCTAGAGATACCCTTCCAAACTTCAATAGAAAGCATAGTAAACATGTTTGACATAGAGCCAAGCTATGAGGAAATATCAATAGCTGGTAGGATAGTAGCCATCAGAGACCAGGGAAAGGCAATATTTGCACATATAAGAGACATTGAGAGCAAAATACAGATCTACGTAAAGAAGGATATCGTCGGTGAGGATAAATTTAAACTGTTCAAGGATTTCGTTGATGTTGGAGATATAGTTGGAGTTAAGGGACGGATCTTTAGAACTAAAACTGGTGAACTTACAGTTGAAGTTGAACACTTTGAGATGCTATCAAAATGCCTTAATGAACTACCAGAAAAGTGGCACGGAGTGAAAGACCCTGAAGTAAGGTATAGACAAAGATACTTAGATCTTATCGCTAACCCTGAAATAGGTCAGATATTCACTAAAAGAGCGAAAATAATCAACAAGATAAGAGAATATTTTAACTCCAAGGGATTTTACGAAGTTGAAACTCCTATTTTAAGTCATATTGCAAGTGGAGCTTCAGCAAAGCCATTTACTACATACCACAACGCATTAGACCAGACCCTCTACCTAAGAATCGCCCCAGAACTCTTTCTCAAAAAACTTATTGTCGGCGGATTCACCAAGGTTTATGAAATCGGCAAAAATTTCAGAAACGAGGGAATAGACACTCAACACAATCCTGAGTTTACAATGATGGAGTTTTATGTAGCTTACTGGGATTATAATGACTTAATGACGTTTTCAGAAGAGTTTCTAAGCTGGCTTGTTGCTGAGATAAACGGAAGTCACAAAGTCAAGTTCGGAGAGTATGAAATAGACTTCACTCCTCCATTTAGAAGGATAAAGTATTTCGATTACCTCTACGAGCAAACAGGCAAAACCAAAGAATTCTTCCTAAATGAGGATAACACCAGAGACTTTGCAAGGAAGTTGGGGATAAAAGAAGATAAACTTACTTTTCCCAAGGTCATAGACAAAATATTCTCACACTTCTCCGAAGGCAAATTTATAAACCCAACATTTGTGACTGATTTTCCAAAAATCCTTTCACCTTTAGCCAAAACCCATCGTAGCGATCCGGACCTAGTTGAAAGATTTGAGCTTTTCGCTGGTGGACTTGAAATTTCAAATGCCTACACAGAGCTAAATGATCCTATTGATCAGAGAAAAAGATTTGAAGAACAACTCAAGCAAAGAGAACTAGGAGACGAAGAAGCACAGATGATGGACGAAGACTTTATCACTGCACTTGAATACGGACTACCACCTACTGCAGGACAAGGAATTGGAATTGATAGACTGGTAATGATACTAACAAACTCACCATCAATAAGGGAAGTCATCATCTTCCCAACACTCAGGCAAAAGCAATGAACGTAGTTATACTAGGAGCATCTGGCAAAGTTGGAAGATACCTCTACAAAGAAATACTTAAGAATAATTTACTACCACAAACAAAACACCTATTTCTGCAGTTTAACTCAAACAAAATAGAAGCACCACAAATTAACACTACCAAGAAAATTGATCTTCTTGAAATGAATATCCTAAGTGTAAAAAGCATCAAGAGATTTCTAGAAAAACTCCCCCAAAAGATAGATATTCTAATAAATCTGCTCTCAATCTTCGATGAAACTCCTTACCAAACTACCAACAAGAGGATCAGAATTACTATAAAAGCAAACTTCCTTAACCAAGTATCACTCCTTAGCAAAATACTGCCAAGAGTTATTGGCGGAACCGTGATACAGTTTTTTGACTATTGTGTGAAAAAGCCCTTCTCAGGAAAATACTTCTGGTATTCAGTCTCAAAAAATGCAATTTACATCTTTTACAAGCACTTTGAAGATTTCGCTAAAGCTTCTGGACAAAACTATAGACTGATCTACTTCCTTCCAAAGTATGTAAAAGAAACAGATTACGAGAAAATAAAGGATATAATCAATACCTTTAGTCAAAGCAACCCTTCCTCAGTTGAGGTTTACGAGATCTACACCTTCTTTTAACTCACGGCTTTTCAGTCTGAAACCTAACGAGATCCAAAATCTACAACCAAGTGTATCTCTTCTACCTTTTTCACAGTCTCTGTCAGAACGAAAGCTCTCTACAAAACTTAGATGATACTTGCAACAACCACCTGAGACTGAGAAAACTGAGTAAGTAGAAAGTTTGAGATCTCGTCCTTACCTAACAAAAACTGAACATTATTACTCAAAATCCCTAGAAGGGGCAAGAGAAGTAAGAAAAGTAAAGACTATATAAGAATGAAATAATAATAAGGGGATGGTCGGATTTGAACCGACGAATAGCGGTTTTGCAGACCGCCGCCTTAGGCCCCTTGGCTACATCCCCATTTTCTCTCTCTGGTATTTTAAATAATCATCTTCAGCTGTTTCAAAATCACAATGATGTGTTCAAAAATCAAAACAACAAAGTATTTCTAGGACAACTTCTTCAATTCTCACATAAAAGGTGAGAACTTCCATCAAGGTTATCATCTGCCTATTTTTTCTGTATGTAGCTTCTAGCACTATCACATAATTAAAATTATAAAAATATGAACCAAGCTGGAAACAAGGTCCTATCTATCACACTAGCATTAACCATATTTCTACTTCTAACCTCACAATTGGTACTAATTCCCATAATAGCACTTCTTACTTTATTTACCATAACCTCACTAAAGTTCAAACCGAACTTGTCAATAGAAGATCTTTTATTCTTCTTGTTTATAGGAGTCTCCACAATCTCTATTATTTTTGCAAAAAACAAAGAATTAGCAGTAGGTGGTGTTTTAGTTCTTGTTTTATACTACTTCGTGTTCAATCTCGGTAAAAACTGGCGATGGGAATATAGTGGAATATACTGGGGTGGATTAGTAGCAGTTATAATCCTTACCATCTTTGGAGCAATATTCTACCTATTTCCAGACTTAGCTCTATTCATTAGAGTAGAGAACATAAACCTAATAGAAATCCCATCTGCGAAATTTTTTTCACATAACTCGGTTTTAAGAAGCCCTTCTATCACTCCCAATCCTGTAATCTTCTCTTCCTCCGTTTTATACATAATCCCAGTCATCCTATCCTGGTTAATTACAAAACTCAATGACAAACCAATAGCTTTTTGGATATCCATATTGGCTCTTTCAATTATTGAAGTGATGGTTTTAGTTTTATCAAATTCTCGCAGTTTTCTAATTCTTGCTCCATTAGCAACATTAGCAGTTCTATACTTTTCTAGACAGCATAAAAGTATCTTTGTCTTTACGGTAGTATCAATATCCGTATTCGTAATCTTGCTAGGTTACATATCAAACTTTATAATTGAGAGAATAAAACTCATCTTTGAGTGGAAGGATTATACAAGTTTGTTCAACAGACTGGATGCCTACGGACTAGGTCTTAATCTGTTCCAAACTAACCCAATAGTTGGAATAGGACTTATAAACTTCAAAGAACATGTAGCCCCATATTTTGGCAATTATATCCACAACTTATATCTAAGTATTCTTGTTGAAACAGGAATTCTAGGGCTTACTGCATTCACAAGCTTACTAGCAGTGTCTCTACACAAAGCGATAAAAAACCTAGTAGCAAAGTTTGAAATAACTAAACTTGGTTACATGGTAAGCATATTCTCATTTTTGACTCACGGACTAATTGACAACACCCTCTATGTAGTTCCCTTAGGTTTACTATTTTGGTTGTTCCTAGGAATATCTATCCAAAGTTTGCCCAAGAAAGAAAGTGAAAGCTACAATTCCCAACGATGTCTCCAGAACAATAAGGAGTTCACACTTTCACCCAATAAATCAAACAACCTTGATACTTCTCAATAGATTCCAAAGTTCACAATTAGGAAGCAGTTTCTCTTTTCACTATTCTCGCAGTCCCTTTCGGGACTGGGTAAATACTCTTTCTGATAAACCACCAAGAGGATCGTTACGAAGTTTGGAATTTATTAGAATACTCCCTAGTTAAGTTGACTCTAGGAAACAATCTAGTGTAACATTCTTAGAGAGGTCAATATGAAAAAAACAATTTTTTCTTTTCTAGTGATAATCTTCACCGTTTTCGGCTGTGTCCAAGAAGACGAAGGTAAAAAACTAGAGGAAGACATATTAGCTATTCTTAACGAAATAGTACTTGAACTAAAAACACCTAAAAACATATCCCTAACCCCAAGAAGATTCATAGAACTTAATGCCATACTGATGGTTAGTAACTACTTCTGGACGAAGGATATAATCAAAACTGAAACCAATGTCTCGTCTGAATTTCTTGAGCAGTATAGAATAGAAAAGAAAAAAGAACTTCTCTCTTCATTCGGACTCACAATAGAAGAGTTTGAGAATTACTCCATTGGTAACTACAAGAATCTACAGGAATTTTCTGAAAAAAACCCAGACATTATGGAAAAATACAATAAGCTTTCACAGATGCTTCCAACGCTCTTTGAAGATTTCAACTAAACTATCTCAAAAGTAACTGTTGTAAGGAAAACATTGGCATAAAGATTGACACTACTAGAAAAGCTACAATCAACCCAACAATCACTATCAAAACTGGTGAAAGTGAGGAAATTAGAACCTCAGATTGTCTTTCTAGCTCAAAAGAGTAAAAATCTGCAAGCTTTTTTAACGTTTTATCAAGTTCCCCAGTTTCTTCACCTACCTTTATCATATGTATAAGAAATGGGGGGAAAAAATGATAGTCTGCCAAAACTTCTGAGAGAAGTTTTCCCTTTTCCACTTCTGAGATCGCAAATCCTATTGCTCTCTTAAGAAAAACTATTCTCATAACACCCAAAGAGGTTTCAAGAGCTTCAAGAATCATAACCTTATTAACCAACATTACAGACATAACTCTTGAAAACCTTTCTATCTCACTTTTAAGTAGAAAATTACCTAAAACGGGAATAACTCCTATCAGCAACCTTTGGAGTAAATTCCTAAACTCTTCAAAATTTCTGTAAAGATAGCTAAACAAAAAGCCACCTACCCCCAAAACAAAAAGAACGTAAAGTGCATTAGCTTTCATGAAGTTTCCAACACTTATCGTTATTTGAGTAATCTCTGGTAATTCCGTAGCGTAATAGGAGTAGATCTCCGAAAACTTTGGCACAATTGAAGTGAGAAAAAACATGACAACTCCCACCGCTACAGCAAGAATGATAATAGGATAAGTCATTGCAGACTTTATTTTTGATGCAATGTTAAAAGATTTTTCAAGATATTTGGAAAGACTATCAAACGCCTGACTAAGCTCCCCAGAGGATTCTCCAGCTCTAACAACACTAACATACAGAGTATCAAAGACATCCGGATGCATAGATAACGCTTCAGAAAGTAGTTTTCCACTTCTAACCGCCGAAATAATAAGATTTGAAACCTCTCTAAAAGTTTTATTTTGAACATTAGCTCCAGCAAGCTCTAAAGCCTTAACTATTGGTAAACCTGCGTTTATGGAGATACTCAAAACATCAGTAAAGGTTATAAGATCCTTCTTACTAATCCTACGAGCTCTTCTTATCACCTTCTCTTCCTTAAGCTCAAGAACAAGAGAGAAAATTTTCTTAAGCTCAATAACTGCACTACTTCTATCACTTGCCTCAATAATACCCTCAACCTTTTCACCACTATCTGAAATACACTTATATCTGAAAAACATATTCTAATTTTAGACCCAAATCCAAACTTTTCGCAAAATCACTACACTAGGATCTTACAAATTTCCCTTCAGCCACTTCTTACCAAAAACATATCCTTCAAAAGAAAACTCCTTATCATAAAAACCTTCAATAAACAGCAATAGAACTTAAAACTTACAACTAACTATGCTCTACTCTTCACTTCTTCCACAACCCCTGTTTGGACAAAGTAAATAATCCTCCAACAATAAGCACCCAAAAACAAAGCATAAAACGAGTTTTACGAACAACAAACATTACCAAAACCAAAAAGGTAATTAGGTAAACTGTTCAGAATTCGTTAACCTTTCCTAAAGAAGTCAAGTTTCACCGTGACTTAAGCTATCCTCAAACTCACGTATTTTCTCAATTATAGTTTCTGGTAATGTTGGATCCACAAAGTTTGAGGTACCTATCTGCACAAGTTTTGCCCCAGCCCACATAAACTCCAAAACATCCTCATAAGATGAGACTCCTCCTACACCTATCACTGGTATTGACACTTTTCTACATATCTCATAGACATACCTAAGAGCAATAGGCTTTATACACGGCCCAGAATATCCAGCAAATATGTTCTTGAAGACAGGCTTACCACTCTCTGGGTCTATCTTCATACCCAATATTGTATTTATTGCGGTTATTCCATCAGCCCCCTCTTCTTGAGAGATTACCGCATTCCTAACAATATCAGGAACATTTGGACTGAGTTTAACCCAAAAAGGCTTCTTACTAACCTTTCTAACAATCCTAACAACCTCTCTAACATTCCCCTCTTTGCTATCAAAAGTAATTCCTCCCTCCTCAACATTCGGACATGAAAGATTTAGCTCAATGACACTGACTCCCTCTAAAGTAGAAACTTCTTCCACTATCTCTCTAAATTCACCAACACTTTCACCAGCTACGCTAACTATAATGTTGGTACTTACACTCCTAACAACCTCGGGCAGTATTTCCTCCTTGAACTTTCTAAGCCCAGGATTAGCAAGCCCTATAGAGTTCAACATTCCTCCACTACACTCTACAATCCTTGGAGGCTCATTTCCTACTCTTTCTTCAAGAGTTATAGTCTTAAGCACAATTCCGCCAACAATGGAAACATCGTACAGCTTCGTAAGTTCTATACCAAAAGATGCAGTTCCTGACGCTAAGAGTATAGGGTTTTTAAAATATACTCCGCTAACAGTTGGTGAAAAATCCAACATAAGCTACTCTTGAAATATATCTGCAAGAACCTGAGCATCAGCCGGAGGAGTAAAGAAGAATTCCCTATCATCAATGTTAATATTGACACCAGTGTATTTAATCTCTATTGATAGACTCTCACGGGTTATAGTTATACCAGAAATTGAAGAAATTAATCCACTTTTGTAGGCTATAAGTTTGGCAGTACTAAATGTAGTAAAAACATCAGGTTTTGCCTTGAGAGTAAATGAAAAAGTTTTATCATCATACTTATCTAGAACAATTATGTATTCATTGTCATACTTCTCGTAAGGATTTATCACCTCAGAAGCATATATTAGTTTACCACCCTTTTTAGAAAGAATAGGCTGTTTAATGACAGTATTGTTACCTTTGATGTATATCCATATGGAAGTACCATCGCTTATCATATCTATTACGGAAGGAGAGTAAAAACTTATTTTCAGTTTGTTAGGAACTTTGTATTTGATAGTCCCACTATAGGTCTTACTACCTATCTTTATCGTAATGCTCCCTGAGAAAGAGAAAACAGAGCTGTAAGCTTCCCTAAGTTTTCTTATAGCAACATCAGCGGTAGTTGCAGGAAAAGCTATCACACAAGCAATAAGCAATATAAAAGCTACTGATAATCTCTTCATATCAGAAACTATTTTAAAATACACAAACCTTCTGTTAAAACTTAAGTAAAGCACAATAAGTTAAAGTTCACAATTAGTGTAGTTTTTTCTTTTTCCTCGCACTCTCCGGGCCGAGTAAATACCCTTTTTAATAAGCATCCAAGAGGTAACATTATGTGGAGACTGAAGTTTATTGAAGTGTAATCACCTTAATCTTTTTATATCAGGAAAAACAAAGAGCAAGAATATATTAGAGACAAGCTAGCAACAAACTCAAAAGAGGGGATTAAAAACCCCCTACTAATTCTATCTCTTATCTTCATCAACTACCTTATAGTCTGCATCAACAACTTTTTCGTCTTTCTCAGAAGAGGTTGCACCAGAAGAAGCTGAACTAGAAGTAGACGCAGAAGAAGTAGGACCAGCATGTCTATAAAGCTCTTGACTTATCCTATAGGTTACATTAGTAACTTCCTCCATAGCCTTCTTTATAGTATTAGCATCCTCTGAGCTAATAACTTCTCTCAGCCTGTTTATAGCTCTTTCTAGGTCAAGTCTATCTTGTTGAGACATTTTATCCCCTTGCTCCTTAAGAAGTTTCTCAGAAGCGTAGACCACGCCATCAGCTTGATTTCTAAGATCAATAAGCTCCTTTCTCTTCCTATCTTCCTCCGCATGTTTTTGAGCCTCCTCTACCATCCTCTTTATTTCCTCTTCAGTAAGATTGGTTGAATTAGTAATTCTTATACTCTGCTCTTTGTTAGTGCCAAGATCCTTTGCATACACCGTTAATATACCGTTAGCGTCAATATCAAACGTAACCTCTATCTGAGGAACGCCCCTAGGAGCTGGTGGAATGCCATACAGCTCAAACCTTCCTAAACTTCTGTTTTGTGAAGCAAGAGGTCTCTCTCCCTGTAAAACATGTATTGTAACAGCAGTCTGATTATCCTCAGCAGTAGTAAAGATCTGGGATTTCCTCACAGGTATGGTAGTATTTCTTGGAATAATAACAGTCATCACCCCACCCAAAGTTTCAACCCCAAGAGAAAGAGGCGTAACATCTAGTAGCAATATATCCTTAACTTCACCCTGTAGTATACCAGCCTGTATAGCAGCACCAACAGCAACAACTTCATCAGGATTGACCGATTTATTAGGCTCTTTCTTGAAGAAATCTCTAACAAGGTTCTGAATAAGTGGTATCCTCGTAGAACCACCAACCAGTATAACCTCATCAATGTCATTGATAGTAAGGCCTGCATCTCTAAGAGCATCTTCACAGGGTTTTAGAGTTTTCTCCGCAAGGTCCCTTATCAATGCTTCAAACTTTGCCCTAGTCAGAGTTCTTATCAAATTTTTAGGAGTAGAGTTTACCACCGCAATAAACGGAAGGTTGATCTCCGTTTCCATCTTTGAAGAAAGTTCTATCTTAGCTTTTTCCGCCGCCTCCTTTATCCTCTGAAGAGCAATTCTATCCTGAGAAAGATCTACCCCTGTCTCCTTCCTAAATTCATCAATAAGCCAATCCATTATTCTTCTATCAAAATCATCTCCCCCAAGGTGAGTATCACCATTTGTCGCTCTAACCTCAAAAACACCCTCTCCTATCTCTAGAATAGATATATCAAAAGTTCCACCTCCCAAGTCATAAACAGCTATTTTTAGCTCCTTGCCCCTTTTTGAAACCTCTTTATCAAGGCCATAAGCAAGTGCTGCTGCAGTAGGCTCATTAAGAATTCTCTCAACCTTAAGCCCAGCAATTATCCCAGCATTCTTAGTAGCTTGCCTCTGAGCATCGTTAAAGTAAGCAGGCACAGTAATAACCGCCCTCTCAACCTTTTCTCCAAGATAATCCTCAGCTGCAGACTTGAGCTTCATCAGTATCCTTGCAGAAATCTCTTCAGGCGAAAACTCACCAGCTATGGTCTGAACCCTAACACTATCCTTATAAGGAATTACCTTATACGGAACTCTTCTCCTCTCCTCTTCAGTCTCTTCATATCTTCTACCCATAAACCTCTTTATGGAGTATATCGTATTTTCAGGATTAACAATCATCTGATTTTTAGCAGGAGCTCCAACTAAAACCTCGTTTTTCTGTGTAAATCCAACTATGGAAGGTGTAGTCCTACTACCCTCCTGATTCTGAATAACAACAGGTTTGCCACCTTCCATCACAGCAACAACTGAGTTTGTTGTCCCTAAATCAATACCTATAATCTTACTAGCCATACATAACCTCCTATAAAAATAAAAACACCCCCTCTACGAAGAAGGAGAAACATTTTCATCTCCACCACCTCCTACATCCTCAAATTTATCTTCTTGCTTATTCTCTTGAAAAGAAATATCACTCTGCTTCTCAGTCTTTCTCCTTCTCTTCTGAACTTTAACTTTAGCATGCCTTATAACCTGATCATACATCTTGTATGCCTTCAAATACTCCTTAACCACCACATCCTTATCCTCACCTTCATTAGACTCAACCTCCTCAACCTCTATAACCTCACTAATATTAGGATCAAAGATCTTACCCTCTACGTCAACACTCACAACGCCATATTTAAGAAGAACATTCATAAGCTCCTTGCGTATAAGCTTTATTCCAACAAACAGATCTTTAGCACTATTATCAAGATTAGAATTTTCTATAGCCGAAATAGCTCTATCAAAATTGTCAATTATAGGAAGCAAATCCAACACCAAATCTTTATTAGCAAATCTAATATACTCAACCTTCTCCTTACTAACCTTCTTCTTGTAGTTATCAAAGTCTGCAGCTATCCTTCTTACCAACTCCTCATACTCCTTTATCCTTCTATCCCTCTCCTCTATCTGCTGCTTTAGCGAAAGTATAAACTCTTTAATCTGCTTAACCTTATCACTCACATTCTTATCCATACTATTCTCACCACCCTCCCCACCTCCAAATCTCTCACCATCCTTACCAACTTCCACATTAACACTATCCACTACTTCAGAACTACCCTCCATATTACCTTTTCCTACCTCTTTTTCACTATAAATATACCCAGTTTCATCCCTAACTTCTTTCTCCATCCCCTCCATATCAGCCTCCAATATTCTTAGTGATGCAAACAACGTGCCAACTTCTTCAAAACAAAAACCACAAACAAAACTTTATCTTCAGAAAGAAGATCAAGAAATACCTTAATAGTGAACAAACTAAACCACCCCTCCAAATACCTAACTCCAAACAAAGCGCAAAACAAGAACCTTAAATAGAAAATAAAACTTTCTCAACTCACCACTGTGTAACTTATAGGATGTATAAAAAGTAACTACTATATAAAAAATACACACATTATGTTTTATCTTATAACTTCTTCTGGCTCTTCAGCCCATTGTATTTTTTCAAGAGACTCTTGAGCCATTTCTTTGACTTTAGGCATGAAATTTCCTCGTATGACTTTAATTAGAGCACCAAAGGCTCTTCTATCGCCAATTTCTCCCAAAGCCTTAACAATATCTGCTGCAAGTCCCTGATCAGGAGTTGTTTCTAGGACATCTATCAAAGCTGGAACTGCCTCCTTAGCTTTCATTTTCCCTAACCCCAAGGCAACATTTCTTTTTACTATTGGGTCTTGATCATACCTAAGAGCCTTAATCATGTTTGGCACTGTTGATGGGTCATTTACTTTCGCAAGAGCATTAGCTGCAGCCGACCTAACCTCCCAGAAAGGATTTACCTGTCTAGCCCCAACCCTGACTATCCTATCATTTCCTTCCTCAAGGCCTGCAATAAGAGTATCTATAACCTTCTTATAATGCTTCTCAGAAATACTTTTTTTAGCACCTTTCTCAAACATATCACCGAGCCTTCTTATAGCCAAGGTTTTGACAACTTCATCATCACTATTCATAGCAGCATTGCATAGCTCGTCAATTGAATTTTCGTTAATAGGAAGGCTCTCAAAATATTTTTCCAAGTCCTTCTTTTCAGGGTAGTTGTGAACAGCAAATCCAAGAATACTCAACAAGAGAAGACTTACAACAACGATTAAACAGTAAAGTTGCCTCATATCCCTACTCCTTGTATAATAAAATTATTTATAAATCTTCTGCAATTGTCAAGCATCCTTTCAAACAAAAATCTCTTTTACAACTCCTTCGCTATAACAACCATTACAAAGGATCGTAAAATCCAACACCAAACTTTAAGGCTCAAAGAGATCACTTACATCTGTAATCATCTTAAGCTTACCTACATGTACTTCCACTTTCCCATCTCCATATATTTTGGATATAGTTCCTTCTTGCCCAAATCTACCCAAAAGCACCCTATCACCAATCTTTGGCTCTTTTACTTTCACAAGTTCCGATACCCTTCTTCCTTCTCTCATCTCTAAGTCAACCCTCATAAGTTCCTGATTCATACTCTCAAGCTCCTTTTGAGAAACCTTCTCAGAAATCAACCTCTCCCTTATTTTTGAAACCAAAGTCTTTGCCTCGTAAATGTCAGAAAGTAGTGAATTTACCTCTTTTCGCCTTATCTTCTCAAGTTTTTCCTCTAGCTCACTTATTTTCACCTTGTATTCCTTTCTCAACTTTTCAAGCTCATCTATTTTTTCCTTAAGTTCCTCTTTCAACTTCTGTATCTCTCTTCTCTCATTCTGCACCTCAATTACAAACTTCTCATAAACATCTACCCCCTCAACCATAACTCTCAGCGCATTTTGCACTATCTCATCTTTCAATCCCAGCTTACTAGCTATAAGAATAGCATTACTACTACCCGGCATCCCAAAAACAACCCTATACAGCGGTTTGAGAGTATTACCATCAAACTCCATATAAGCATTTCTAAAATATTCACAAGAGAGCGGAAGCTTTTTAACCAGCGCATAATGTGTAGCAACCGCTATTTTTGCCTTCTTTTCTGAAAGAAATCTGAGAATAGCAACTGCGAGTGCTTCTCCCTCCCTAGGATCAGTTCCCGTCCCTAGCTCATCAAGTATCACCAAAGAATTTCTATCAGCAAGAGCTACTATCTCATTCACTCTAGCAATATGTGCCGAGAAAGTTGAAAGATTTTTCTCAATACTCTGCGAATCACCTATATCGGTAAGAATCTTATCAAAGTAACCTATGACAGAATCACCACTTGCAGGAATAAGCATACCTGATAAAGCCATAACTGTCAAAAGACCCAGAGTCTTTATAGAAACCGTCTTACCCGAGGTATTGGGACCAGAGATAATAAGTCCCCCAAAACTTTCTTCACCATCACCGATCTCAACAGTAATAGGAACCGGATCTCTTAGAAAAGGATGTCTGGCATCTATAAGCTTCACAACTGGCTTTGAGGATAATCTAGGTCTATTGGAGTTTGTAGTATTTGCATACCTAGCTAATGCCTGAATCTCATCAAACCTCCCTATAATCTCAACAATTGAATCAGCAAGCTCTGAAATCTCTCCTATCCTTGACGTAATCTCTCTAAGAATCCTCTCTACTTCCCTCCTCTCCTCATCTATAAGCTCAAGATACCTAACCGTATAAGACTGCACAAAACGAGGTTCTATAAATGCAGTATGACCCGTTGAAGAAATATCTTGCACAAAACCATCAATAGCATTAATATATCCCATCTTAACTGGTATAACAAACCTGTTATTCCTGATAGTTACAAACTTCTCTTGCAGAAATTCCTCGTTCTCTGGCTCGTTTACAAAATTGGTCAATAACCTAACGACAGTAGTTTCAATCCTTTCCTTCTCTGAGAGTATCTTGTCAAGCCTAGTACTAGCGCTTCTTAGTATCGCACCATCACGATCTATACTCCTTCTTACTACATCCTCTATCTCACCAAATTTCTCGTAAAAATACTCAAGATCAATTTCAACAAGCTCTTTGAGAACTTCAAACTCATCACTCAAGTTATCAATAAACAACACCAGTTCTCTAAACGATCTCAAAAACTCGTATATCTCGTATATTTGCTTAGGTAAAATGATGCTTCCTTCCTTTGAAGCCTTTTTCCATATTTCTACAATCTCGTAGGGTATTGAAGGAATCCTTATATGACTACAAATCAACCTAGCCTTAGATATAACTGAATGCCTATAGTTTACCATTTGTATTGCATCGGAATACTTCATAGTGAATGCAAAGGGTCTCAAGGATAAAACTTTTCTTCTACCTTCTTCAGTGAAACAATATCCTGCTACAATTTCTAGAAGTTTATCAAACTCCAAATCTGTGAAATACTCCTGTTTCATAAAACTAAGCTATAACTTCTGCTTGTTCTGTGACAGCCTTTTAAGGTCATTTATGTTATTAATTCTTATCCCCTCCTTCTCAAAAGAAATCTTTGCCATCCTAGCATACCTACTTAGAATATCCTCAGCTTCCCTAATTGAAATACCACACCAATGCGCAATGTCTTCGGCAGAAGTATTAATAACAACAGTTTTTTCATCCTCCTTAGCTATTCCCTCCGATAACATAATCAAAGTCTCCAAAACCCTGGTATCCACATCCTTTATGCTAAGTATTCTTAATTTTCTTCTAGCATCATAAATTCTCCTTGAAAAATTCTTGATTAACTTCAGTGCCCATTGAGGATTGTTCTTTGCAAGCATCTCAAAATTACCCTTATCAACTCTCACCAATACAACATCAGTCTCAGCAATAACAGTTGCTGTTCTTTTGTCGTTGTCAATAAGGGCCATTTCACCAAATATCTCACCAGGGCCTATCACATCTATGGTTTTTTCCTTGTTGTTCTGAATTTTGGTTATTCTGACTTTACCCTCTTTTATAACATACATCTCCTCACCAGGCTCAAACTCGCAAAATATTATATCACCCTCATTGAATCTAACCTCAAAACGCTGATCCGCCTTATCCATACTACTTCACCTCATACAAAGTAATTTTCTCCCCATCTTTAAATATTATAACATAGTTTTCACCTATCTCAACAATTTTCTCACCCATCACTTCTTCTCCCTCCGCAACATAAAAAGTTCCACTTACTCCAAGATCTTGTCTTCCTTCCAGTATTGCCACCATTTTGTTATTGACAGTAAGAGTTCCTCTAAGGTTAAAAAGAGAATAAGTACTACTCCTAGAAACTTGCGTTGCCGAGAGTGGCTTTTTACTACCTCTAGCAACTCTACTCTCACCTTTATCTACCCTAGCAAAGGGGTTTCTTATGTAATTTATATCAACTTCCTTTTGATAAAAACCTGGAGACTCTGCAAAATTACCCTCAACCCCAATCTTATGCTCTTGACCCTCTTTATAGGTAAAATATTCCATCAATACCGGTATAGAAACTCTTAACATATTTGCCCATATACCGACAACAATCACTACAAGCAACCACTTGACTAACTTACCACCCATCTCACCACCTTTCAAAACCACCAAACCATCTCTTTATAACTAAAAACTCACTTTTGTCCATGTTCAAAAACTTTATAGCAGATATAAAGTTACCACCTTCATACCCCACTCTTATAACCTCACCAATAAACTCAAAAAATTTACCCCCTATCTTAAAATAGAGCTTAACAGTATCCCCAACGTTTATAAAGTATGAGATATGCTTGTCTATCTTAATTTTTACGCCACCAAAGCTTATGTCAATTACCGGTATAGGATAGTCTCTATGCTCGTTAAGAACAAAAAACCTATTATAACAAAAAAACTGCTCAACCAAATCCACTATTCCTAAGATCCTCATAAGCTTAGAAATGTCTTCAAATCTTTCAGTGCTAATAGTTTCGTTACTGCCTATCATTATATACCCAAGTAAAGTATCAACAACAAAAATAGGAACATAAATATAGGCTCTAAAACCTTTGAAAGTGTGGTAGTTAACAAAAACCTTTACCTCGGCATCAAGAATATTCCTCCTCTGAGGCTCAAGAAAAAAACCATAGCTCGCAAAACCATACACTCTCATAGGTTCTAAAAACTTTCCTGACTCCATATCCGGCACAATCAAACCAACCCTATTATACCTACAATACTTCAACCAAGGCAGTTGAGAAAATTCCTCTATAAACACAGCAGCACCAAATTGAGCGCTCAGGATCTCTATTGCTTTCCCCAACATATCCTCATACGAAACACTACTCAGCCCTTGAGCAAACATAGACCTCATAGCTAAAGGAAACCTATTTATAAAGTCCTTGTCATCTATCTCTTTAACAAAATTAAGGCTTGCAAACAACATACCCTCAACATTATACCTCTCATACTCCCTGTGATGCTTCTTGACGATACTAGTCGGGAGCATTACACATATCTCATCACCCTCTATCTTAACAGTCTCAGAATTGAAGAAAAATAAGTCTTTACCATAAGGGATCAAGCAACTAACACCATAGGGAAACTTTTGTACATCTGGCAACACAGTAGGTTTTAAATAGAAATATACATCGTCCATTCTAACAACACTACCCTTTACCTTCAGATCATCTATTATCAAAACTACTTCTTTGCCGGAAGATACAAAAAACTTCATTATGTTTACAACATTTTCACTACTACTCACAACAGAAATATTAAATCCCAAGTAGTTTCTTTTCAACAAAACTCACAAGTGAGTTGTAACTTAATATTATTCTCTATTATATTTTCTAACTAGGAGGTCACAGGTATGGAGCTATCAAAAATGAAGGTAAAAGATCTTATGGTCTCACCAGTATACCATGTAGGACTTAAGGACCCCCTAACAAAAGCAGTAGATAAAATGATAAAAACGAAAACAAGCGGAGTTATAGTTATGGACAAAGATAAACCTGTGGGAATAGTATACGCTACTGATCTTGTAAAGTATATATTCGCTCCAGAGAAAGCTAAAGACATAACAGTTGAAGAAGTAATAGAAAAACAAGAGGAGGTAGTATTGCAAGAAAATATGCTTATAAAAGATGCCTTAAAAATCATGCTATCCAAGAATAAACGTAAACTACCCGTCATCAACGACAAGGGAGAAATTGTAGGCGTTTTCAGTATGGTAGATGTTGTGAAATACTTTGTGGAGCTACTTTAAACCTAAAGAAAACTTCTTCTTCAAAATAACCCTATTACCCTCATCATAACTAGAATCACGGACTATATCGTCAACAAAAGTTAGGATCATTATCAAGCCTCTGCCTCTAAAGCTCTTGGAGTCTGCTTCCTTTATTATCTTCTCCTTGGATATCTCAAACTTTGGTGCTTTATCCTTAATCACCACCTCAATCTCAAAAACCCTATCTTTCTCTACAATAACAGCCTCAAATTCTATCTCCTTGTCCGTAGCCCAGTGATACCCATGCTCTATGACATTAAGCGCATACTCATGCACTGCCATCTTCAGATCATAAATTATATCACTAGGAATTCTATTCACTTTCAAAAAACTTTCAAAGTCCTCCTCTAATTCTCTAAGCTCAGAAAAGTTTGAGAGAATCTTTCTTCTAAATATCATACCCTAATACCATTCTCATTTAGCAAAAAGTTTTAACGCCTCTTCCTCATTATCTACAATCTGAATAACATCATGTAACCTTGAAACATTGAGTGTATATCTTATCTTAGGATTAGTCACTATAACCGCAACTTTCTCACCCTTCTGATAAGCATTATTGGCAGCAATAGAAAGAAGACCTATCCCCATAGAATCAATGTATGTAACCTCAGTTAAATCAAATATAAATCTCACTTTGCCCTCTATTATATTCTTCTGAACTATACTCTCAAAAGGATCTATGTAGAATATACTAAGTTCTCCCTTCACCTTAACCTTAACTACATCGTTGTTCAGTATCTCGCTAGTTACTTCCATATCTTCCTCCGTTTCCGAAATTAATTTTATATAATACCTTTCCCAAAAACAACATTTTTCATCACCAGAACAATAAATTCTAAAAATTTACACCAGGATGTAGCTCTTCTTCTTACTACCCTTTCATTACCCTTGCAATCACTATCAGGACTATAAATATCTCCCTTGATAAGTACTCAAGTTGTTGACCATCAGAACCTAACAAAGATCGGAAATATCTCTCAAACCCAATGTAGAGAAAAATCCTACTACATACTTTCAATGCTACTCAACCCCATTACCCTATCAAAGCCTACAAAGAGAGTCTTCAATCCTCCTTTACTACCATCGTCATTCTTACACAGTACAACACAAAAAAGCAGAAATTGAAGGTCAGAGCTATACCCTATATACTTTTGGTATATGATAACAGTAAACGAATATAGAAAGAGATCAAAACCTAAAAAGAAACAACTAAGAAGTTGGGTTTCTCTGCTTTTCATCTTCATTCTATCTGCTATACTAGTAGTCCTACTATCATCTCTGACAAATAACAGAACTACTATCTCCTTCAACAACATCTTTCTAAGAGATAATGAGATACTCGTATTCTTAACTGATACAGATACGAAAAATAGCTTTCTATTTGATTATGTAACGAATAAAATACTTGAACTTTCACAAAAGGTATCTTCAACAGATCTAGTAGTAAAAATGTTCCTAGACAGCAAACTAATCTCCTGCTATTCCTTCAGCTCTCCTGATGTAACGGTGCTCAATGGAAAGGGTGAAAATAATCTAGCCATGAATGTCTCAATAACACTTATCAGAGAAGGATTCAGAGTAAGAAACTACCACAACTATATCTCAAATATACCAAAATCAATTATCCTCAACAGGTCACATAACGATAAACTCGTAAAAGAGATATCCAAAACTCTTGGAATAACAAATATCTCTAACTTCATCTTTGATGAATCACTGAAGGATAACCTAAGCGGAATAGTTGTTATACTAGGGCAGGATTTTAGCCTAAGAAGAAGTAATACAGAACCGAAGTATTAATCTACTAATTTTGCTCCAACGAGCTTACTAAAAGTGAAACTTGAAAAGCTTACACCGCCAATTATAGTATTCTTACATTCCAACTTGGGAAAGTTTAAACTCCCCTAGAAACTAAAGCAAAAGGGAAAATAAAAGTGAAAGAGAGAATTCTAAAAATACCTAACATAACCTTCTTAAAAAATACCTGAGGTAACTAACCTATGCAAGTCCACAGTATTTATAAAAGAGGTTGTATCTCCTGTGGTGGTGAGATAACAGATGAAAGATTGGCTACTCTAGGCGTCTGCAGTAAGTGTTACCCTAAAACAACTACTAACCTTGAAGACATTCTACCAGAACTACATTCCAGACAAAAAATCAGTGAATTAGTCGCCATAAGAAATGAAGTTAGAGAATGGGTGGAGCTTTTCAGCAAAATACTAGGAACAACTCCTTGGAATACCCAAGTAACATGGGCAAAAAGAGCAATCTTAGGAAGAAGCTTCTCCCTAATAGCTCCCACAGGGGTAGGAAAAACCACCTTCGGCCTAGTAACCGCAATAAACTTTGCTATCAAAGGTAAAAAGTCAATAATCATCCTCCCTACTACAAACTTGGTAATCCAGACTTTTGAAAAATTGAAAAAGTTTTCCAAGTTAGCAGGTAAAAAAATAACCATCCTTATGTATTCCTCAAAGTTTACACCTAAAAAACAAAAAGAAAAATTCAAAGAGGATATCACCAAAGGTAGCTACGATATAGTTGTGATCACTTCTAATATGGTGAAAAACCTTGTTTCACTCAAACCTAACATGAAATTTGACTTTATATTTGCAGACGATGTTGACTCTCTTCTGAAACGCTCAAAAAACATAGAATATTTGATAACACTATCCGGACTTACAAAAGAAGATATCAAAACAGCCTTAGAGTTTATAAAACTAAAATTCCTCCTTGCAGTATCAAAAGGTAAGGACACGTTTGAGAACAATCTAGAAAAGTACAAGGAAATTGAACCCGAGATAGGAAAAATCAAGAGTAAAGATAAAGGTATAATCGTTGTATCTAGTGCTACTGCAAAACCGCGAGGAGCTAGGGTAAAGCTATTTAAGGAGTTATTCAACTTTGAGATAGGAAACAAGTCAGAAGTCGTAAGAAACATCGGAAACTATTACATAGTTTCGGAGAAGACCGAAGATGAACTCATAAGGGTTTTGAATCTCTTGGGTGACGGTGGAATTGTGTTCGTCCCACCGGAAGAAGGAATAGAATATGCTGAGAAAGTCTCATCACTTATAAACTCAAAAACCAAGCTAAAAAGTGCAGTCATATCCTATCAAAAAGGAGCAAAAGAATTAGGAATGTTTAAAAGCAGAAAAATAAATGTTCTCGTAGGAGTATCAACATACTATGGAACCCTCGTCAGAGGACTTGATATACCAGAAAGAATAGTTTACTCTGTTTTCTTGGGACTACCAAAGTTTAGAGTTACCGTAGACCCCAACAATCTAATTGTCTCACCCTACCAAATACTGAAACTTCTCTCGGAAATAGTTGGAAACATTGATGATACTAAAAAGAAAAGAGAAGTAGAGTCATTTATAAGAAAGTTTAGACAAAGGACGAATCATGAGCCTTTCATTACCCAAGGAAAAGATTTCCTTAGAGAATTCTTAAAACAAGAGAAATACATAAGCACTCTTAGAAACGCAACTGACATTGTTTTTGAAAGCTCCGAAAATGGTAACTTTGTTCTTATCCCAGATATAAACACTTACATTCAAGGCAGTGGCAGAACTTCTAGGCTATACCCCGGAGGTATGACCAGAGGAATTTCAGTAATAATTGAAAGCAATAGAAAACTTCTAGATGTTGGAGCAAGAAAATACAAGTGGATAGAGGAAATTGAGTGGAAAGAATTTAGTGAGAGTGAAGTTTTGAAAGATCTTAGTATAGCTAGAGAAGACAGGAAAAAGCTAAAACTTATAGTGGAAGGCAAAGCAGAAAGCGAAATAAAGCAACTGAACAAAACAATCCTCATAATCGTAGAATCTCCAACAAAGGCAAAGACAATATCAAGAATATTGGGAACTCCTGCCGAAAGGATAATAAAGGGATTGAACTGCTATGAAGTAACAGCAGGTAACATAACCTTCATAGTCACATCATCAAAAGGACATATCTTTGAGCTAACAACTGACAGCGAAAATCTTTATGGAATGAGAATAGTAGACGGCATTCCTATTCCCATCTATGATACAATAAGAAGGTGTCAGAAGTGTAACAGAACCTTTGTTAGTATAGAAAATAGTTGCAAATACTGCAAATATGAAAAATATGTGGACAGATTTGATGACATAGTTGCACTAATTGAGCTTGCTAAGGAAGTTGATGAAGTTCTTCTGGCATCCGATCCTGATACCGAGGGTGAAAAAATAAGCTACGATATCTTTGTCTTCCTCAACGCTTACGTAAAATTCTTCGGTGGTAAGGTAAAAAGAATGAAGTTTCACGAAGTTACCTATCACGCAATAAAAAACAGCATAGAACACCCTGAGGAGATCAACATCAACCTAGTTGAAGCTCAACTGCTAAGAAGGATTCAAGACAGACTAATAGGGTTTGGATTAAGTGATTTTCTTAAGGATAAGCTTGAAGAGAAGAATGTTTCGGCTGGAAGAGTTCAATCTCCTGTGCTTGGCTGGATTGTTGAAAGATTTAAAGACTACAGAACTCTAATATCACACTTTACAAAGTTGACATTCTCTAGCGAAAGCGGTGAAGAAATACTACTTATAGTTGAAGGTAGAAGGGAAGAAATAGGTCTAAGGGAAGGTGAAGAGACTGAAGTAGAGGTAGCTAACCAGAAAGAAGTAGAACTTTCCCCACCTCCTCCATTTACCACTGATACTGTACTCATCCAAACAAATAAGCTCTTTGGAATGCAATCCGATGAGACTATGGCCATACTTCAGGATTTGTTTGAAGAAGGACTAATAACCTACCACAGAACTGATTCTACTACTGTATCCACATTGGGACAGAATATCGCTAAAGAGTATTTGCACATTAGAGGACTTGAAGAGCTATCGTTTCCAAGAGGATGGGAGTCCGAAGGAGCACATGAATGCATAAGACCCACGAGATCCATTGACTCACTGACATTGTCACAGCTCATAAACGAGGGGGTGATAGTAGCACCAACAGTAAAGAAATCACACCTCATAGTATACGATATGATATTCAAACGATTCATTGCATCCCAGATGAAACCCACACTCGTTAAAAATGTGGATTTCATTATAAGAGTTGGCAGTAGAGAAATTACCATAAGTAGGAACATAGAGGTTATAGAGAGAGGTTGGAGTGAGATAGGGTATCTGCAGATTGAAAAACAATTACCGCCAAAGCTTCTACTGAAAACAGTAACAGAGATCAAAAAACCTAAAGTCTCTCTTTTCTCAGAAGGAGACATAATCCAGATGATGAAGCAAAAAGGTATAGGAAGACCTTCAACTTACTCAAAAACAATTTCTATCCTCATTAAAAGGGGATATGTTGTCCGGAAGAATAACAAACTTATACCCACCACAAAAGGCATCATGGCCTATGAGTCTCTTAAGGAGGAATACGAAAAATTCGTATCCGAGGAAAGAACAAGATATGTGGAAGAGTTGATGGACAAAGTTGAACAAGGATATGAAAACTACTTCACAGCTGTAAGGGATCTACTTGAAGAATACAATACTCTGTTATCCTCACAGGAGAAAGTTTAGACCTAACTTAACTGCTAAACTTTGAACTTTACCGAACACTACCACTTAAGATTGAAATTGAGAAAACTCTAGAATAATACTAAATATACTTTTCCAGAGAGGTGGATATGGAAAGAACAATTATAGTTTTGGTTGAGAACAGTGTTGGTGTTCTAGCTAAAGTCTCTGGACTATTCAGTGCTAGAGGTTTCAATATAAAAAGCTTATCTGTTGGTGAAACTGAGGACCCAGAAGTCTCAGTTATGACAATAGTAGTTGACGAAGATGAAAAAACCGCGGAACAGGTGAGGAAACAATTAGCAAAACTAGTTGAGACAATAAAAGTCAAGGATATAACGGAATCCCAAAGAGTAGAAAGAGAACTTGCCTTACTCAGAGTATCAATACCAAAAGAGAGAAGAGGTGAGATAATTGAAATTGTTGATGTCTTTAAAGCGAAAGTTGTTGATGTGTCTCATTCTTCCTTAGTTATTGAGATAACGGGAGCTAGTGAAAAAGTTGAAGGATTCATAGAACTTATGAAGCCCTATGGAATAATAGAAATGGCTAGGACTGGTAAAGTTGCACTTGAAAGAGGTTTATACCTAGAGAAGAAAGAAAAGAAATAGGTATGATAAAATTGACAGTTGAGATACCCAGAGAAACTCTTTTCTCCTATCCTATATACATCGGCAGAGAGACCCTAAAGTTTCTGGTAGAAGAGATAAACAAATTATCTCCCTCTCAGATTGTTATTATCACAGATACAACAGTCTCATCACTACACTTACCGAAGGTTGAATACCAACTGAGTATTCTCAACTTACCTACTCTCAAAATAGTTGTTCCCTCTGGTGAGAAAAGCAAGAGTAGAAAGATGAAAGAGCGGATTGAAAACCAGATGCTCAAGTCTAAAGTTGACAGGAAGGCAGTTATTTTAGCATTTGGAGGAGGAGTAATAGGAGATCTGGCAGGTTTCGTTTCAGCAACTTACCATAGAGGAATCAACTTCATTCAGTTACCTACTACCCTTCTAGCAATGGTTGATAGCTCAATAGGCGGTAAAGTAGGTATAGATACCCCCTATGGCAAAAATACAATAGGTGCATTCCACCAACCTAGAGCAGTCGTATCGGAATTAATGTTCTTGGACACTCTACCAGAAGAACACTTCAAAAACGGACTAGCCGAAATTTTGAAACACTCAATAATAAAAGATGAAGAGTTTTACAAATTCTTGCTTGAAAACTCCGAAGGTGTGAAAAATAAAGATGCAGAAATTCTATCCAAAGTGATAGAATGGAGTTGTAGAATAAAAAAAGAAATCGTTGAGAGTGATGAAAGAGAAGAAGGACTCAGGAAAATTCTAAATTTCGGCCATACTATAGGACACGCTATTGAGCTTCTTTCAAACTTCAGAATCCTACATGGGCTTGCAGTAAGCGTAGGAATGATCTTAGAAGCATTCATTTCACTGAAAATTGGAATCCTTCCGAAAGAAGAATATGAAAAAATAGTTAGTCTAATATCCAAATTTGAACTACCCATCAGTCTAAGAGAAATTGGATTAAAAGGAACACAGAAGGTGTTTGAAAGGATGATAGAATTTATGAAAGGAGACAAAAAGTCCGTCTATAGGGAAATAAAGATGTCCTTACCAAAAAAAATCGGTAAAATGACTGACTCTTTTGTTGTTACAGTAGAACCGAGTGTGATCATGAAATCGCTTAAGGAAATCAATGCCCTTTGAAAGTCTCACTTGCAAAAAGTTCAAAAAATACCATCATCCAAGAAAGCGAAAACGATACTACTGCTAAGTACAATAATACTAGCTTCACAGAGCCCACAAAGAAGAAATTAAAAGGAAAAGCGAGAGAGAGAATAACAAGCCATGATGATGTAATAGTAAAAAAAGTTCTTCTCTTACCTATTACATAGACATTAACAAAGTAAAAAAATATAAGAACTCCACTTACCACTATTCCCCACAAGACAAAGTTTAAGTTCCAAAAGACAAAGTAAGATAAGGGAAAAAATACCATTCCAACAACACCCAAAACGATATTCTTTATAAACATACCTCTCCCCTCCTTTATGATTATTATAACCTTCCCTAAGATCCTCAAGCAAAATCAGATCTCTATAGATTCCAATTCTCATTGAGTGAGTGAACAAGACTCCAAACTTTTTGCTTGCTTCCAATAGATTCCAATTTCCATTATGTGAGCAGGTAAGGTTTAAAGCTCCATCAATCGGAAAAACATCGCTTTTTGTTTTAACTTTTACGAAAATTTTAGTATAATAATTATTATGAAACGCTTTTTTGTACTAGCATCAATATTGGTGGTGTTAGCGGTACAAAGTTCTGGAATTGATATGACAAATAAAAACCTGATTATTGACTTCTCTCCACCTACTACTAACTTGATCTATGACCGGGTGAATGCAATAATTACTTCTCCTCCAAACCAATGCTTACTCCTTAGTAGTACCTATTCTTCTTTCAAGGTAACAAATATTAGGATAGATAAGAAGAAAAACGAATTCTTTCACAACCTTTTTATAAATGTTGACCTTAAGCCATCAACAACAGTGGAGTGCTACATAATGGATGGTAAGAGTAGAGCAAACCTTAAAAGGCTTTACCTAAATTCTTCTCAGAAAAGCTACTTCTTTGATCTCTACAAAGCTCTACCTAAGAACACCGAGGAAATATACTTCATCTTTCAGTCATACTCTTCATACACTGATGCCGGAAAGATAAATCTCATCGTTTTGACTAAAGAGACATTTTACGACACTGTAATTGGCGAAAATGAAGTCAAAGTATACCCAAACCCCGTTTTCACTAGCTCCGGAACAGAACCTAAGATTGTAGTTAATCTTTCTAGCGATTGTTACTTGACTTTGATAATATTTGATAGTGCTGGAAACATAGTTAGAACCTTGGTTAAGGAGAGCTTTTATGAGAAAGGCATACAGAGTTTCACTTGGGACTTGAAAGACGAGAAAGGAAAAGATATCTCTTCCGGGAAGTATATAATCTTCTCAAAAATTGGCGAATCAACTTACACTACATCTCTACTAGTCATAAGATAGTATGATTGAGTTTTTAAATCCTTTCCTCTGGGGACTGGTATTATCTCTTATACCTATACTTATCTACCTATTCAAGTTCATTACAAGAAAAACCTATCTTCTGCCAACTCTAAAGCTGATTGAAGAGAGCAAGAAAGCAAGGGGAATTAGTATAAACCTTGAGCTCCTTAGTGTTGTACTTAGAGCCCTAATGATTGCTCTAATAGTCCTTATCTTCTCACAACCTCTCCTCTCGGATAAGAAGAAAGGTGAAATCTTAGTAATTCTGGACACTACTTATAGTGCAAAAGCAAACTTCAACAAGTATATCAAGTACTTGAAGGAGTATATCACTTCTATTTCAGAGAACACATACATTAGAGTAATTGATCTCTCTGGGAATGAGATAGTAGGCATAAGAAAGGAGGTTGAAGAAAAGATCAGATTCTACGTTCCTAGGGTTAGCAAACTTGAAGATAGAGTGATAAAAAGAATCCAGGATTATAGCAAAAAGGCGGATGTTATTATTCTCACCGATGGGCAGAAAAGTTTTCTTGACGCCTTAGAAAAGGTTGGAGTTAAAGGGAAAGTTATAACTTTTCCTTTCGCACTGCCTTACGGCAGTGTTAAATTCCATATCTGGAAGAAGTTTGGTAGTGCAATTGAGTTTAAATACGAGATCAATACCGAAGAAGAATGCTTTGCTGAAATACTTCTTGAGTTTAACAAAAACTCAAAAGTTCTACTCTCTTCAAAAGTTAATGGTAGAAAAGTAGGAGAGATGAAAGTAAATGCAGTTGGGGAAGGAATGGGGTTTATAAAGAGTATTCTCTCAAATAGCAAAGGAACCAACGAATTCGTTGAACCTGTGTATTTCTTTGACGATAATGTAGAAGTGATTCCAAGTGAAGAAATCGGAAATATAAATTCTGCTCTAAAAAGCCTAGGAATCAAGACTTCTAGGAACTCTAGATACAAAATTGTCATTGGTAAGACAGTAAACTCCGATACCTTAAGAGATTCAATAATAATTCCTTACGACGACAAGAGCAGAGTAATTGTGAGAGGGGAAAGCATATTCACATATGGAGATAACAATGGTAGCTATGAGGTGAAAGAGCATAACTTCTCCACGATCTCTATAATTCCATTTACAAACTTCCGTATACCCGCAGAAATTGAAGTATACGGAGTCAATGGCAACCCCATAGCAATATTTGATAGAAGTAGGAATAACATTATCCTTCTTGGCAAACTTAACTACAGTGATATTGAATTACCCTGGTTCATAAAAGAAACCCTTGAACTATTGTTAGTTGACAGCAAAGTTGAGTTCGTATATCCTTACGATGTTGATTCTGCTAATGTTTCAGAAGGTGATGGAAAACTCAAAATCCTTTTAACACCCAATGAAGAGGTTTCAGAAGTGATTAAAAGTAATAGTAAAGATGAAGATAAAGTTCTAAAAAAAGAAAACTGGATCACATTGCTACTATTTTGTATTTTTGCAATCATCCTGCTAACCGAGAGAATAATATCAGCCTCGTAAGAGATTCAAAATCTTGCTAAAGCTTATCTCTTAGCAAGTATCTAAGAACCTTGGCGTGAAGTTAAGTTTTATAACTGACGAACACCATCCGGAACCGAAGGGAGTAAGTAAACAGAAGTTTAGAATCCTGCTTACTCATCTAGCAGAAATTGAAATTTATTGTAGCCTAGGCAACAAAAGTTGAAAAACTAAACTTGCATTGTTTAGATTGTTGCTTATGCCAGATATAACCTTTTTCTCTAAAGAAACTATAGAATGTCCTATTTGCGAATACAAATTTAGAAGAGAGGAACTGATGACAGGTAGTGGAAGACTGAACGCTGGTAGACTTACTGAAGAGCTTAGGAGGCTATACATTCCTACCCAGAAATGGGGAAAGGTTAATCCACTTTTATATCCGATAACTGTATGTCCAAACTGTTTGTATGCTACATTTAAGGAAGACTTCAGAAACAAGTATTTAACTCCTGATGAGTTGACAAAGCTAGAAAGCTATAGGAAAATTAGAGGGGAATATGCTATAGCCATTGTTAGAAATGTTGACTTTGAGAAACCTAGGGATCTCAAGCATGGTATTCTAAGCTACATCTTAGCTATAAGTTCTTACTCATTTCTTTCAAAGAAACTTGCCCCATCGTTTAAAAAAGCTTTAGCTTCACTCAGAACTGCATGGCTACTTGGTGACCTATTTGAAGAAGAGAAAAAGCACGAATATGCTAGACTTCAGCTTTTGTTTTATAAAAAAGCTCTTGAGTTTTACTCCGCATTCATAGAGAAACAAGCAAAGGGAGATGAAACCATTGATGGGGTGAAGTTTTTCGGTCCTGATACTGATAAAGATTTCGGATTTGATGGGGTGTTCTACATATATGCTGTGCTTAGGTATAAATTACTCTTTCTAGAAGAGGAAATAACTAAAAAACTTGAGATAATTTCCGAAAGCAAAAGATACATTGCTAAATTTGTGGGAATAGGCAAGAAGAGTGTAAATAAACCAGCAGATGTTCTTGAACTTGGCAGAGAGCTGTATGAGAGAATGTCCAAAGACGAAGAAGAGCTGAAAAAACAATTGGAAACACTTAACCAGCAATAAACTCGTTCCAGTTTTGGAGAACCCTATGGGATAACTCTTCTAGGGGTATACCCAGCAAATTTGATGCAAACTCATAAATATACCTAACCATAAACGGATAGTTTTTCTGACCTCTGAACGGAACTGGAGCTAGAAAAGGAGCATCTGTCTCAAAAAGTATGCGATCAAGAGGAACATACTTTATTGACTCGTGTAGATCTAATGCATTTTTAAAAGTCAGATTTCCAGCAAATGATATGTAATAGTTGATGTCTAAAAACTTCTTTGCTATTTCAGGTGTTCCCGAAAAGCAATGCATCACACCTCTCACCGATGGATAATTTTTCAATACCTCCAGAGTGTCACTGTACGCCTCTCTAGAGTGGATTATCACAGGCTTACCATACCTTTTAGCTAACTCCATCTGAAGATCAAAAAGCTCAATCTGCTCTTTCTTAGGTCTATGCATTCTGTAATATTCTAAACCTATCTCTCCTACTGCAAATATATCATTCTCCTTTATTATGTTCTCCAACTCTTCTACCATTTCTTCTGTTGGAGAATATTCCGGATACCAACCACAAGCTATCTTTATACCCTTCTCAAGCAGATACCGAGCAATCTCTACATTTTCTAGGAAAGCTTTAGGAGAAGTATAGATGTTAACTCCACCGGAAAGTCCTTTTTCTATGGAATCAACCACCACCTCTTTCTGTTTGTCAAAATCTTTCTCTATCATGCTAAGGTGAAAATGCGAGTCTATGAACATTTACAGTTCTCCTAATTAATCCTCTCTTGAGAGGAATCTAGTTATTCTAATTACTGCTTCTTTTATCCTTTGTTTGTTTTGGACCATAGCAAACCTTACAAATCCTTCACCATACTCTCCAAATCCGCTTCCAGGAGAACACACAACTCCTGTCTCCTCCAGAAGCACTTTTGTGAACTCAAGCGAGGTAAGAGCAGAATACTTCATAGGAATCCTAGCCCATACATAGAATGTTGACTTCGGCATCTCAATTCTCCAACCTGCTCTATTTAAACCTTCAACAAACGTTGTTATCCTGTCATAGTAAGTTTCCTTCACCTCTTGGATGAAATCATCACAATACCTTAAAGCCTCAATTGCAGCCAGCTGTATAGCCTTAAACACTCCAAAATCAATATAACTCTTAGTCTTCTTAAGAATTTCCACAAGCTTAGCATTTCCTGCTGCAAATCCAACTCTCCATCCTGCCATGTTATAACTCTTGGACAAAGTATTGAATTCTATACAAAAGTCTTTCGCACCTTTAACCTGAAGTATGCTTGACGGTTTCACACTCTCATCATATATTAAGTCTACGTAAGTTATGTCACTTATGACTATAACCTCCTTATCCTTGAAAAAACTCACTAACTCTTCATAAAACTCCCTCGTTACCACCGCAGTAGTAGGATTCTGAGGATAACTCACTATTACTATCTTAGCAAGTTTCAATATACCCGGATCTATTTTCTTAAAGTCTAGGACGAAATTATTTTCCTCAAGAAGCGGAACATAATAAACAATCCCTCCAGAAGCAATTATTCCATTAAAGTGCGCAGGATAAGTCGGAGATGGAACTATAACAATATCCTCACTATTTATCACACCTAATGCAAAATGTGCTATTCCTTCCTTAGAACCTATAAGTTGTAAAGTCTCCCTATCAGGATTAAGCAAAACATTAAATCTTCTCTCATACCAATTCGCAACCTCTTTCCTAAATTCCCTCTCAATCTCACCATCATGCCTTGAGTAGTTATGCACATCATCTCTATCCAAAGCCTCCTTAAGCTTTTCAATAACCCTCTGAGGAGGTTTCATATCAGGACTGCCCAAACTAAAATCAATCGTATCCACTCCTCTCTTTTGAACCTCCAACTTCATATTATCAACAACAGAGAAAATATAAGGAGGTATCCTCTTCAACCTATGTGCCTCTGAAAATTCATACTTCATAAGAAGCCTTCAATAAAACTTGTATATATTATAAGACTGAAAAACCATCTATTTCAATAAGAGTTTCGGAATTTCAATACATTCTAAAATATTTTCTCTCAGACTCACATTTACCTTTGTTGGGTAGACTAAAACTACTCTCTTCGCAGAAATCCTCCTTGATGAGTTTTTGTATCTTTCTCAACATTCCTAAATGGGGAAAACGTTATCCTCTAGGCTTGTCTACTTAAAGGCTTAGTGTGAAATGAAACTCGTGATTGATGAACGCTATCTAGAAAAATAGTAAGCATCTAAGAGGCTGATACAAAGTGAAGTGTGACTGACGGAAAACCAAAGGGTAAGTGAGAAAAGTCTAGAATTCTGCTCACTTGTCTAACGGAAGTTGGAATCTATTGACTGCCTCACTCATCTTTGATAAAAAAGTTCTTCCTTGTTTATAATGTGTATATGCTACTAGAAATAACTAAACCTCAAGGAGAGTATATAGCAGAGTTTAGCTACGATCCTTGGGTAAGCAAGATCATTCTATGCCTAACAAATAATGAAGAATTCAAGTCTTTTGTTCTTGAAAACTATATTTCAGCAAACAAGAACTTTCTTGAGTTAAAAAACGTACTTCATCATAGGATAAACGACAATCTAATCATACTAGATGGCAAAGAAATTAATTTCATAGCAAACGATAATATATTTCTAGGCAAAATAACACTAGTTTCTGAAAGCTTCTCCTCTCTTCGCCTAAAAACAGAAATTAACACATCACTACTACCACAGGATTACACTATGGAGATAAAGAATAACAAAGTTGAAATAACTTACAGAAATCCAGTCTATTCCCTAAAAATCCTCTCCTTTTTACTACTCAGGAAGATAGGAATAATACCGTCAGAGATACACATAGAGTCTCTATACCCTTCTCTCTTTGAAGTCATTCCCCTTGATTCAAAATTTGTAAGGGTTGATATCGTCAAATTTAGCAGATACATTTTACCTCACAAAGTAACCTTTTCTATAAGTGTCTCAACCGATACCACGAACTACTACTCTCTAGTTTACTCAAAAGGCAAATGGAGAATAAGAAGCTCTAACTTTCAAAAAGGTGCTGTAAATCAATTTCACAAGTTCATTCTAAATCTTTACCATAGCATAACAGAGCTCTGGGAAAAGACCTTAGAAAAATGGAAGTGGTTAAATACCATTCAGCAGTTTTTAAAACAAGTCAGAAAGAAAAAACTTGTGAAAATGTTTTTCATATTAGCATCAATTGGCTTCCTAACATACCTTATGTTAAAATCAAAACTAGTATTCATTTTGGTAACTATGTATTTTCTCTATTTACTACTCATAAGGATCTCACTATACATAAATTTTAAGGGGAAAGTGATATGAGCACATACAAAGAAGCGGGCGTTGATATTGAGAAAGCCAACACACTTATAGAAAAGGTAAAAAGAGAAATTTCTAGAACTTATAACCCTAGTGTTATAGCAGGAGTAGGAGGCTTTGGTGCGTTGATTGATATAGATCTAAGAGAATTTAAAAACCCTGTAATATCAATATCAACCGATGGAGTTGGAACAAAACTTTTGCTTGCTAGAGAATACGATAAACTTGACTATATAGGAATTGACTTAGTAGCAATGAATGTAGATGATGTCATATGTACTGGTGCTAAGCCAATAGGATTTGTTGATTACTTTGCCTGTGGAAAACTTGAGGAAAAAGTATACGAGAGGGTAATAAGAAGTATAATAAGAGGCTGTGAAATTGCAAAGGTGCCACTTGTAGGAGGAGAAACAGCAGAAATGCCTGGAATGTATGGAAATGGCGAATTTGATCTAAACGGCACAGCAATAGGAGTAGCAGAAAAAAGCAATATTTTGCCAAAGAATGTAAAAGAAGGAGATACAATTATAGCTTTAAGCTCAAGCGGATTCCACAGTAATGGCTATTCACTCATAAGGAAAGTGCTGAAAGATAAGAAGATAAACCCAGAAAAAGAATATGGTTTCAGCAAACCTCTGATAGACCTTCTTTTAGAACCAACGAGAATCTACTCTCCAACCCTATATCCATTAGTGAGAAACAACCTAGTAAAAGCCTTGTCACACATAACCGGTGGAGGAATAATGGATAATACTCTGAGAGTAACACAGGGAAGAGGTATAAAAATATATGAGGACAAAATCATCACACCAGAAATTATGAAGTTTATAGTCAGAGAGGGAAACATACCTAAAGATGAAGCATTCAGAGTGTTCAATATGGGAGTAGGAATGACAATAATAACTGATAAAGAAGACGAAGTGATTGAAGTTTTGTCAAAGTCTGTAGATTACGAGATTTATATTGTCGGTAGAGTCATATGATAGATTTTAGAGTAACTGAAAACAACATAGGTATCTCTAGGTTAAGACTTTTAGCATTCTCTGGGATTATAGCACTAGTGTTAGGAATAGTGATTATAAGAGTAGTAGATATGCAAATCTTAAGCAGAGATAGATTTATAAAGTTAGCGTTTATAAACATGGCTCAGCAGATACCAATATCTGCGCAGAGAGGAACCATTTATGACAGAAACCTCACCCCACTAGTCTCTAGTGATGATACAATAGGAGTTTTTGTAATACAGAAGTATCTACCTAAGGACGAGTCAGAAAAAATCGCTGTCTTATCAAAGCTTTCAGGAGTAATAGAAAAGGATCTAAAGTTCATCTTAGCAAACATTGAAAGAAGGAAGTGGGACATTTTTGGCCCAATATTCATATCAGAAATAACAAAAGATCAAGCAATAAAAATTCTTGAAAGACAGGAAGAATTCCCCGGAGTAGTAATTGACACCATATATCTTAGAAACTACAGATACCCCTATGAAACCGCTCACCTATTAGGATACCTAGGACCCATAGATCAGCAAGAAATAAAAACACTTTCCGAGACTGACAAGGAAATATACCACTCCGGAAGCTATATAGGAAAGGATGGAGTAGAGAAAGTCTATGATAAAATATTAAGAGGCAAAGATGGGAAATTGCTCAGATACATAGATGCTAAAAACAACATAGTAGGCTCGGAAGTAGCAGAACTACCAGTAGAAGGTAATTCCTTGATGTTATCAATAGACATAGATATCCAAAAGCTAGGATACGAGCTTTTAAATGAATACCGAGGCAGTTTGGTAATGCTAAAACCTACAACAGGTGAGATAATAGCAATTGTGTCCTCTCCTTCATTTGATCCTAACAAACTATCTCTAGGAGATTTCTCGTATTTTCTATCACTGTCAACAGACGAAAAAAACACTCCTCTTTTCAATAGAGCAATTCAAGGAACATACCAACCAGGTTCTGTATTTAAACTTATAACAACCACTGCTGGAATCATAAGCAAGAAATGGAATCCAAACAGAGGTGAAAACTGTCTAGGAGCACTAAGAATAGGCAAAAGAGTTTTCCAGGACTGGGCATCTCACAGCTATGTAAAAGATATAGTCAAAGCAATAGAAGTATCATGTGATGTTTACTTTTACAAACTAGGGTTAGCACTAGATCCAGAGGACTTAATAAACACTTCAAAAATTTTCGGAGTA
Source organism: Brevinematia bacterium (assembly GCA_039630355.1). NCBI lineage: Bacteria > Pseudomonadati > Spirochaetota > Brevinematia > Brevinematia bacterium. The sequence goes on along the minus strand of JBCNVF010000093.1, from coordinate 11,158 downwards.
GGAGAATTAACCTTCGTTGATCTACCAAATGAGAAGAAAGGCTTCAGAACCTCGGTATCCTTTCACAGAAAAAGATACAACAGAGATATAATGGGAGGAGATATGGCCAATCTCTCAATAGGCCAAGGTGATTGGTTACTCACTCCTCTTCAGTTTGCAGTAATAACATCATTAATATTCAATGAAGGAGTAACTTATAGACCACACATAGTAAAAAAGATACTCTCACCAGATGGTAAAGAAACAATAAAAGAAATCAAACCAGAAATTCTTCGCGAAACAAAAGAGATACCAAAAGAAGCGTTTGATATCATAAAGAAAGGAATGATAAAGGTTTTTGAAGAAGGAACTGCACGAGGACTAAAGTATATAACGAAATACCCCATAGCAGGTAAAACTGGCACTGCAGAAAACCCTCACGGTAAACCACATTCCATATTTGTATGCTACGGCCCTACTGATACAGCAAATCCCGAGGATACAGTAGTAGTAGCAGTTGTAGTTGAAAACGTTGGAGCAGGATCTGCTTATGCAGCACCTATTGCAGCAAAACTCATTGATGCATATTTTGATAAATATGGTTACTCAAAAGCCCAAAAATAAAGTAATCTTATTACTCACTGAGAATCGCAACAGAGTTATACCCTCCAAACCCATCATTCTCCTTCAATGGATTGGCCTGATCCTCCGACCAAACGATACCACCATCTATGATGTACTTATATTGCCATCTACCAGGCTTTATTTTCCACTCAACAACCCAATACCCAGTCTTTGGATCTTTTTGCATTGGAATTGAAACATTGTCAGTTCCTGGTGTATCTCTTCCCGGCTGTGTCCAATTATTAAATTGCCCAGCTAGATGCACAGTAGTAGCAGCGGGCCTATCAAATGTAAACCTAACTATAAGCTTACCAGTCTCAGGATCCTTACCAATAACCTCATAGGGTATATACCTATCCTTAAGAGCATCCCAAAGTAAACATGAACTTAACCCAACCGCAAAAACGATCAGTAACGAAACTACCAACCAAACTCTCGCCATAATTTCCACCCCCTAGAAATTTATTAAAAACTTATCTTCAAATCAACATAAACTCTCGGAAGATTCTGCAAAACATACCATCCATAGATTCCTTCATACAGACCATCCAGATTCTTATAGAAACCCATCGGCAAAGAGTCAGCTATTAAACCATAGTCTATGTCAAAAACATTTCCAAAAACAGGATAACCATAACCTATTCTGAAACTAACTATCTCAGAAGGACTGAAAAGAAGATTAGGTGAAAAAGTGTAATAGAGCAGATTACTATCATATTTAGCCATTGTAAACCTTGAGCTTCTTAGGTTGTCATTCCAGGTAAAAACCCCACCATCAATGTTTAGTCTAAGTCCCTCAACTAAGAACGAAGAAAAATCAAATCCTATTCTACCTCTAACACCAATCTTAGTAACATTTGCAAATTTATTAGTATCAGCAGCTAGCATAAGGTCAATAGACTCATAAGAACAAACAAGATTCAAATCAACAACCTCAAAGGCATTTAGAGCAACTCCTACCTTCCCAACTCTTCCACCGAAAAGGAAAACGTTGAAAATAGCAGGTGCCTCAGGTAACCCAAAAAACCTATTCAATTTGTTCTCATTAAACAGACAAGCTTCTAAAACGAACTTTGAAACTCCCACTATGGTCTCATATTCACCAAACGCTCTAAGTGAGAGATCAACTCTTTCAGCAGACTCAGGCTTAACATTCTGGTTTGTGTTAGTTACGAGGTAGTAGGAAGCATAACTAAAATTCAGTTGAACGAGCATACCAGGAATAACATCGGAAAAACCTCCTCCACTAATCCTATATCCACCACCCTTCAAAACCTCATTGTAAGCATTTTCAAATAACTCACCCTGGGAGTTCATAACAAACTGAAGGTAAGGGTCAACAATTTCTGTATCTCCCATCAAATAGGCTCCGTAATTATACAATGCTGCAAAAGGTCTCATCTCTGGAATAGTAGAGATGTGAGAATTCAAAAACTCAACAGAAGCTAAAGCAGCAGAAAACCTACAAAAGTTTGCAAGGAGTCCTAAAGAAAGAGAACCAATATCCTCCAATTCAAGCAGATCAATCTTTACGTTACCAAACCCATTCAAACTCAACCTTCCCTCACTACCATCTATGAAATAAGACCCCATAAAAACTTGCCACAAATACCCTTTACCCCTTTGCTCTGCATAGAATCCACCCAAATCTCTACCAACCAGCGAAAGATTAGTAGTATCCTCACCCATACCAGGCATATTAACTATCGTTCCATCCATAAACTCAACAGGCCTTAAAATATAAGGTATCCCTCCAGCTCTGGCAGTAGAAGAAGAATCAAAGTAAAATCCGTTTGCATCAACCTTACCCCGCATTACATTACTCACGCCCATAACACTTGAGGAAATAACCCAAGAATTAAACCACCCTACACTGTTTTCAGGATCATCAAACCTTACAACCCTATACCTATAGAAGGGCACAATCTTAACTTTAGAAGCTTTATGAAAATAACTTATCATCAAGCTATCAAAAATAAAATGCTTAAACTTAACAGTAGGCTGAACAATCAAATTTGCAATTCCATACACATCAGAAGTAAGCTCAAGTTTTGTTTCAAAGTTAACTATAAATTCAACATTATCCATCGCAAAATACGGTTCCGTAGGTCTGTTGTTATAAACAAAGTTTGACTCCATATATTTAAAGTCACCAATACCTATCAAGTCACCCTTAAACTTAACAGCCCCAAAAGCAACACAGTAAGCCAACAAAAATACCAAAACAACTAGAACCTTTCTCATAGTCTCCCTCCTTTAATACCTAATGTATAAATCAAACCTAATCACAGGCTCAACAGACAGCTTATATTCTCCAGTATTTATATACCTACCATCAGAATACAAAGTAGACCCCATATTATCAGAAACAACAAGTCCCCTGCTCCAATCTCTTCCACCATTATACATAATCAACACTGACTCAAGCCCTCTACCTAGGTCCAAGTCATTAACATCCATCGCACCATACCAACCATAAGACAAAACTATGTAAGAATCAACTTTTGGAATCCTATACCACAAACCTACATAAGGAGTAATAGTCGTATTTTCCCCAACATTACCAACATTCACATTTCCTACCTGAACTACTCCTCTTCCCCCTACTTTAATCCACAAATCATCACCAACTTCCTTCCTAATCTTTTTGTCTAGAAGTGAAACAAGATTATATCCAACATATAGTCTAAGATCACTGTATAACAAATTAGTAGCCAATGCAACGGAAGAATTGTAAACAACAGTATTATTGGCATACCCTAAGATATCCACTAAAATACTTTCAGCTTTGTATCCAACATTTCCAACACCGACTATTGAGGTAGCAATATGTCTTGGTTCTAAAACTTCCATATTTCTCACCCCCACCTTAGCTAAAGTTTTAACCTCATCTTCTGGAGAAAACAACGAAATATAATAGTAGGACATTGTTTTTAAATCTCCTCCTAGTATTGAAAGATTAGACTTGTTCTCAGTCAACAATCCTACCCCACTTATCTCAACCTTCAGTCCCTCTACTCCCTTAAAAACCAGCCCTCCAACAGCGTAAATATCCCTACCTTCCACTTTGTTTGTGCCAATATAGGTAGTTTTCATAAATAAACCACCCTCAACATTTACATATAAAAACTCAGTCATATCAAATGCGAGATACCCTCCTAACAACGAGTAAGAAGAATATTCTCCAATAAGCATAGCTGGTAAAGAAACAATACAAGTATTACTCAGGCCTGTGTTAGCACCAGAAGCAACTGTCAAAAATAAAGAATACCTATAGTCAGATTCCTTCACATACGGAGCAAGAGTGTTAGTAGTCATCTGTTTATAAGCTGCACCTATGTATAAATCTCCGATTCCAAGATTTCCCGCTACCCCTAACCTAGCCCCACTGTAGTTGCCTGTCATAAGATTAGAGAGAGACGAAGCATTTTCTAGATTACCAATACTATCGTAAATATTCTTGGAGAAGTATCCTTCCACATCAAACACCCCATCAAAGTAACTAGCATATATTCCGTAATAATCCCTACCACCAAGCACAAGATTAGTAACATCTTCATCAGCAGTAGAAAATGCTTCAACTGAACCATCCAAAAACTCTACCGGATACAGAAAGTAAGGAACAAACCAATGTGCTCTACCAAAGGTAGAGGAAAACATCTGAAGAGATGGAAGAAAGTTAAAGAAAACCTCGGAAGGTAAGTTTCTCATCTTAATACTTCTACTTTTAAAAAAGCCTTTAACCGTAAAAACATCGTCCGAATATCCAACTTCAGCACTATTGATATCCAGAAGAGTAGAACCATCAAGGAAAGAATTTCCATAAAAGTCAACTGATCCAAATAAACCCTCTTCCTTCACCCCAAGTCCAAATATAAATGACAGCCTACTATCCCTAAGATATATCCTATTGTCCCCATACTGTTGCCCATACTTATATGGGCCATAGTGCTCTCTAAGATACTTATCATCAACATTCTGGAACAAAGAAGTAGAAAAATAAGCTTCAACAAAAGGTTTCACTCCCGCAAAAGATATATTTACGCACAACACCAAAAAAATCAAAACTAAACCTTTCCTCATAATACACCTCCTTAAATTTAGAAATACATCTCTGCTTCTATTCTAACCCTATTGTCAATTTCAGCACCTTTAACAAAGTCAGGATCTCCCACTAAACCTTTGTCCATGTCACCTCCGTTACCATATGATATGAAGATCTTAGCATTATTTGCAGGATAGATCTGGAGCTGCCCAAAGAAAGATGTCCACGCCAAATTACCACTTCTTGAGACTCTTTCTTGATATCCTCTCATAACTCCCAACCTTGAATAAAACTTAATCCATGAGAGAAGATTAACCGTAGCTTCAACACCAAAGCCTATGAAAAACTTCTCAAGATCCTGCAGATTAAACATCTTTACCATAGGCCTAAGTTTAGCAAATTCATCTTCAAAATCCAACGAAAAAACCAGATGCCTAAACCAGTTTGTTGAATTTACCTGATCCAAATAATCCCTACCAAAATACTGCTGAAACTCACCTATGAATTTAACTCCTCCTTTGAACGAAGCATATAACTCTGATACCCATTCTAAGTAATGCGAAGTATTTTTTGACTCCATTTTCTCCTGGAACAAGAACTGCCAAATATTGTAATCATTGTGTTCTTTCCCATCACTACCAACCCACACTGGCCAGTCATAACTATGACAATATTTAAGGTAGGACTTGATGTTAACAAATTTCACAGGAAATGCGTAGGAAATCTGGATGAATTGTTCAAAGTAATCATACTGTCTTCCACTACCCGGGTCCGCATTTCCTCCTAAATACTGCCTATAATTTGGTTGAAGCCCAACAACAACGTAAGTAAGCTCTATACCACCGATAGTTGCTGGTGCATCGTATCCAATCTTACTGACAAACTTATAAACCATTGCATTATCATCCCCAAGCAAAAACCTATGCAACATCCAATCACTCTCAGTCCAACCCACAGGAACAGGAAGAGAAATATTCTCTGGAGCAAAGGACCTCCCTACCTCACCAGAGAGATTAAAAGACAACCCCCTAACAAACGGAATACTACCAGAATAAGAGAGATCTAATCCCAAAACATTGTATTGTCCTTTCTTCCAAGATTCTTCCACATACAAGGACCAGTTATCACTCAATCTCGGTAACTGATAGAGTAAAAACCCTCCGGTAGTGCCAATACCAAAATTATTACCCAAAGGATCTTTTATATCATACCTAGCTATTCTATACATCAAAAGAGTTTCATTTTTGTTTTCTTGAAAAGACTTCTCAAGAACTTCATTTGCATAATCAATAAAAGTAGTTTTAAATTCAAAACCACTTCCTAAAAAGTTAGGTAGCCTTATATGTATCCCAGCATTATAACCCGTTCCCACCCCCGCAGAAAACTGTAAAAGTGGTTGATACATATTAACTCTCCATCCTTCATTATAGAAAAACACCGCTTCTCCCCACTTCTGCCAAAACTGCACATGAGAAGCAAAATCATAACTACCTAAATATGAAGATAGATAACCTCCACTAGAATAAGTTGAATTAAAACTAGACTTGAAAATAGTCCAAAAGTTTATACCACTTGCAGCTGCTCCCTGTAAGTTTAACTCAAAGTTTCCATAAGGAGAATTAGCATCTATAGACCACAACCTTACATCGTTTGTAACAACAGAAGAGTTTATTTCCATACCGATCCTAGCATACGTTCCAAACTCAACACCAGCAAAAACAAAAGAAATACAACCCACAATACCCAAAACAACTAAAATTACCCTTTTCATACACAACACCTCCTAGCTAGAAAAGTTTAACAGAACTAACCAAATCTATCTGATAATACCAACCAAGATTATCTCTGTTTTGAACACCAAAGTTTATCTCAAAGTTAGGAGCTTTAATCCCCAAACCCATAGTAAGCTTACCTTCATTTAAACCTATCCTTGTAAATATAGTATCAGCGTAGGACAGTTCTGTTCCCACTGAAAGCGAAGATGGAGAAGCAGAATTTAGACCCATACCATACGCACCAAATATCTTCATATAAGGTCTTACAAGATAAACAGATACTCCAAACTTAACAGCAGAATAAACTTCAGTTACATTCGTAGAATCAGAAAAGAAACTAAAACTATTAGGCACCAAGTTATATCCTACAACACCTACTTTTAAAAATTCTTTCATCAAAGAGACTCCTACTCCAGCATCAGCACTAAAGCCCATCTTGCTTCCATTCACGCTAGTATCAAGCTCATACCCCGCAAGGGATATCATCAACCCCTTTGCAGACAAACCAACTCTAAGATCATCTACAAAACTAATAACATCAGATAAACTAAAACTCCTACCAACTCCCACTCCCACAACAAGATACCTTAACCCACTAGTGCTATTCAAATCAGCTCCGTAATACGACACATTAACCCCTAACTGCAAAATATCAACCAAGTTCCCAGCTAGATTAGCATTAATAAGATTCATTCCAGGCGTTCCAAAAGGTTCGGAGTAAGAAACGGAAACAGAAATACCATCTATATAAGAAAGACCGGCAGGATTATAAACCATAGCATAAGGATCTTGAACCTCAACTATATTAGCACCACCTAATCCCACATACTTCCCACCAACAAACACAGGCTCAAACAAAGCATTTGCACTAAAAACAGTCCCTAATACAAACAAAACAGACAAAACTTTTTTCATAAACCCACCTCCTTAGTGAATAACCGTAATTAACCTAGTACCTACCATATCAAGGGCCGATATATTCTTACCAGCTACCACCAAAATATAGTTGCCAATAGGAACAAAATTTCCTTTATCATCCCTACCATCCCAAACAAAGGTATAAGGAAACTCATACACACCAGGCTTAGCATTAGGTCTAACCTGACCAGACATATCCTTAGCCAAATTTATGTTATCAGCAAGAGTTCTAACTAAGTTACCCCTTTCATCATATATCTTTATATACCCCTGCGCAAAAAAGTCAGTTGCCTCACGGATATCTATTCTTATCTTTACTCTATCTCCCCTAGAAGGAGCAAAAACCTTCGGAGTGGCATCCTCTTTAGTTTCAGCACCTCCTCTCACAACTTTGGCATAGAACCTTGGAGATTTTTCTGCCTGTATTTTAAGCCCAGGATAAAAGTTTACATAAGCCTCATTTCTAACATTTATACCTAACCTAGGTTTCGCATCCTCATCAGTTACTCTTATCATAACAAAATTATCTTCAACAGACTTAAACGAAGGATTAACCGGCGTTGAGTTATCGGGCATATATTCATAATTATAGTTCCCACTATCAGGGCCAGTTGTAGCAACTGCTATCTTCAACCACATATTTGTAGGATTAACATTTGTGAAAAAGAAGTTCCAACTTATTCTACCCACAACAACCCTCTTAAACATATCGGGCTCAAACTCGCCATTAAAAAAGAAATTAAACACATCAGTATCCATATTAGCACTATATGTCCCATCACTGTAACTACTAATAGCAGCATCCTCATCATTACCAACTATAGAAAAGAGCTGAACTCCTCCTTTACTCTTATCAGGCAAGATGTCAAATTCTACCTTATCATTAGGATTCCAGAACCCTATATACATATCTGGATCAAAACCTGAAAAGAAAACACCTCTATTCCAGTGAACCCCACTTTCAACAAAGCTGGTTCTTCCCTTACCAGCTTCTCTGTCAAAATAGATCATTAGATTATTATGCCTACCAGCTGTCTGTCCCCTAACGGCAAAATATATGTAATTTGCATCCCAAGTAAGCCATAGCTCAGAAAGCTCAGCCTTTGTTAAAGGATCTGTCTCTCTGCCAGGATACGCAGAGTCATTTGTAGGTTCACATTTGTTTTGATATGGAGTGCCAAAATAGGTAAGCATTCTACCACCAGCATTTGTTAAATCGTTATGATCAACAATAGCTCCATACGGTTTATTAAGAGTATTGGTTGGCGAGATAAGAAGCTCATCAGCTTCCCAACCCATTGTAAACGGATCCCAACTACCCAATACCCTGATAACTATATTCTTGTTAGAAGAAGTAACTCCATAGGACCAAAAAGCAATCACAAAAATCAAAAACACACTTACCAAAAACCTCCTTACACCACTTACTTCCATATCATACCTCCCTTTCTAAGGGTAATCCAATTATAAAAAAACAAAATACTGTTTTCAATAGTTTTGGGACTGAAGTTTGGTCAAGAGTTTGGTATTTTTTTGTGGAAGAGTATTCCGATTGCCTTTATTCTACGAGGCAAGAGGAGGTTTTCGTTTAATTTCTACCAAACTCTACTACAAACTTCAGTTTTGGGATGAAAGACTGAAGTTTGATAAACCCACATCAGTAGGCAAAATCAAAAAAGACTTACAAAAATGCAGGCATTGAACCTAAAAATCTCTATCAAAGTTACCAAAATACTCCTTTATCTTTTTTGCTCTTTTTCTCTCCAAGATCCAAGAAACTTCCCTAATACTCTGTCCACTATCGTTTCCTGTAATTTCATCATCCTCCTTTCGTCACTTTCTGATTTCTCATGATCATATCCCAAAAGGTGTAAAATCCCATGAACTAAAAGTCTTACAAATTCCTCAAGAGGTGAGATACCTTCCTCTACACTTTGCTCGTATACCTTATCAACGGAGATTACAACATCCCCCAGATACATATACCTACCCATCTTTTCACCATCAGGAAAGGAAAGTACATCTGTCGGATAGTCTTTGCCTCTGAACATCCTATTGTATTCTCTCATCCTATCGTTTCCGCATAATACCACACTTACCTCCACCTTATCCTCACCCATCTCACTCAAGATAAAGCTAGAGACATCTTCAACGAAAGATTTCTTAACGAACCTCTTCTGGCAATAGTTTACGAAGTTTATTTTCCTCATATTATCCTCGCACCCGAGTTATCCACAGAAAGAATCTGCAAATCGTAAGGTATATCAGTTCTCTGAGATATTATGCTCCTTAATTTCTCAATCTCGTCAAACGATGGTTGGTCGCTAAAAACACAGCATATTGTAGGCCCACTTCCCGAGACAAAACTTCCAACAAAGTTTTCAGAGATATCACCTCTACCAAGTTCCAAAAGTTTCTCAAAACCCTTGTATAACTTTGCCCTATAAGGTTGATGTATTCTATCCCTAAGTCCTAAGGATACCAAATTTATGTCGTTTTTCGTTACTCCCAGAACCAGACTAAGTGATGATCTTATGTTGAAAATAACATCTTCCCTAGAATATGTCTTTGGCAGGACCTCTCTAGCCTCGCTTGTTGGAATCTCAAATTCCGGTATCACAAAAACTAGATGAAAGTTAGAGGGAACCTTTAATTTCTGGTAGGAGTTTTTACCATCTATGTTGGATATTGTAAATCCTCCAACAGTTGACGGAGTAATATTATCAGGATGACCCTCTACCTCAGTTCCTAAGGGAATTATAACCTTTTCCTTGAAAACTTCAAAATCCTCAAGATTACTAGGTAACAACCCTTTATACTTAAGGTATATATAACCAAGAGAGAGACCACCAATTATCGCAACTGAGCTACTTCCTAAACCCCTCTTTATGGGAATATGGTTTTTTATCCAGATTCCAAGATTTGGAATACTTTGCTTAAACTCCTTCAATACCCTTGAGAGTGAAGTAAACACAAGGTTAGTCGCCAACTCTGTATCTATACCATCTTTGCCTATGTAAGTAACTCTTTTCTCCTCTTGAAAGGAAAAATAAGAGTATATCCCCACAGCTATGCCAAATATATCAAAACCACTCCCAACATTTGCGCTACTACCCGGAACCATTACCTTACTGTAAATATCCATAAATACTCTAAAACTGCTGTAGGTTGTTCAGAAATTCACTATTACTCTTAGTCTTCATCAATACCTCAGAAAGTTTCTGAATTACCTCTTCATTGGAATAGTCATTTAAAGCTCTTCTCAGTAGCCACATTTTGTGTAATACATCCTCCTTAAGCAATAGTTCCTCCCTTCTTGTTCCCGAAAGCTTTAAATCTATAGCAGGGAATATTCTTTTGTTTGCAAGATTTCTATCAAGATGAATCTCCATATTGCCAGTTCCCTTGAATTCCTCATATATAACCTCATCCATTTTGCTACCAGTGTCTATGAGTGCACTCGCAATAATGGTTAGGCTTCCTCCTTCTTCAACCTTTCTTGCAGATCCGAAAAAGTGCTTAGGCTTATAAAATGCTCCAACCTCAATACCTCCAGACATCACCCTACCGGTAGGCGGAGTAATTATATTGTAAGCCCTTGTCAACCGTGTTAGACTATCAAGAAGTATGACAACATCGTTTTTCTCCTCAACCAATCTTTTTGCCCTCTCAAGAACCATCTCTGCAACAACACCATGCCTTGAAGGCTCTTCATCAAAAGTAGAGCTTATGACACGAACACCCTTTAAAGATCTCTTCCAATCTGTAACTTCCTCAGGCCTTTCATCTATAAGTAAAACAAATATTATCACCTCAG
>JBCNVF010000092.1 GCA_039630355.1 Brevinematia bacterium | reverse complement strand
GTCTCTAATCTTTAATCTCAAATATTATGAAAGATATATCATCAACTTGGTATTGGTCTTCAGAAAATGACATAATGTCCTCAAGCAAGTATGACTTTATATCCTCTATATTTTCGTAGGATAGAAGTATTGCCTCTAATCTCTTTTCTCCGTATTCCATTTCGTCAGAGTTCTTTATGTCTGTGACACCGTCAGTGAATAGAAAGACTTTTTTATTTTTCTCTAGAATAATATCATCAATAATGATACTGTCTTCGCTTAGATCCATAAGACCTATGGGAGTATTATGAGCTCTCTTCTGTGTGATTTCCTCCTTTCCAAATAAATATAAAGGTTGATGTCCCATATTCACTACACTTATGCCTTTGGATCTTTTATCAACAACACATAGCACCATTGTGATGTATTTTTCGTAGTCAAAGTAGTCTATGATGATACTATTGAGTCTGACTATTGATTTTGCTAATGTTTCTTTTGTTATATTACTTTCAACTAAACTCTTGAAAAAGAAACTTATCATACTCGTTATTATGGATGCAGAGGTGCCTTTACCTGATACATCTGCTATGACTACTAGTGCTCGATCGTTATCTATATCCTTCACAAAGATATAGTCTCCTCCAGCGTTAAACGATGGTATTGATACAGCCTCGTAGTTTATGATCTCACTTGGATAGAGAGATTTATTTATTATCATATTTTGGAGTCTTCCCGTCTCTTTTGAGTCTTCTTCTATTATCTTAAGTAGGACGGAGTAAATTATATCAGGATTAGTTGCTCCATAAATATTTCCATTTATTGTTATGACTATTCGTTGTTTATTCTTTGAGATTTTCTGTATTATTGATCTGACTGGTTTATTAGCTTCAATTATGGAAAAGTTCCTCTGTAACTTACTTGCTATTCTGATTATAGGTTTGTTTCCATATATATGTTGACCAAATCTGGCAGATATTATGTTCAGTATATCTTTAGCTTCCATAACATTTATTATCTCATCATTATTGGTTGTTATTACAAACATTATTTCACTATCTTTCAGGAGAAGATTTACAACCTCATCGGTTACAACATTAGAGTCAACTACAACTGACTTCCTTGCAGCAAAACCTAGTAAATTGACAGGGAACTGTTTGTTAGGTTCGTATATCTTGTAATATTGTTCTTTTTTAGGTGTTTCTACCATTTTATACCTCCTACATTAGTATAGTCTCTATCATCTTCAATACATCTTTTATATGGACTATACCTATAGGCCTGAGAGATTCATTTGCAACTATCAAAGTTGATATACTGTGTGTTCTCATTATTCTTATTATTTCGGAAAGACTCGTATCCTCCGATATGTATAGTATCACTCTATTCTTTTTGGTGACATCTGCTACCTTCATATTGTGATGATCTGTATAATCAAGAAAAAACACCTTTAGCAAGTCAGTAGGAGATATTATATCTCTCATTTCACCATTTTCATCAACCACTACTATTGAGTGAACTTTCTTTCTCATTATCTTATCTATGGCAAGGAATAGGCTGAAGTCTTCTTTACATACGAAAAAGTCTGTTGTCATAATGTCTCTAGCTTTGATTGTATTCACATTTTTCGTAACTCTCATCTTGTTACCTCCCAAAACCAGTACTAAATTCTAGATATTAATCTGTAAATTTTGGAAAACTTTTTGTAAACAATTTGTAAAAATCTGCAGAGTTAGCTATGGATCTACATCTTAGAATGTTTTAACCAGAGCATCTAATCCTAACTCTTAGGATGGATCAAAGAATTCTAGGAACTTTTATCAATTTTTGTTTTTCTTGGCAAGGCTAGGGTTGAGATTGTGGGAATTTGTTGAGTATAATAGTTGTATGCGGAAAGGAAGCTGGGTTACAATTGGAATAGTATTGCTTAGTGGGTTTATGTTCTTCATTGGATACCAATTGGGACTTGTGAATACTCCACAGAAGGCTGTCAAGGATAGGGCTAAGGAGTTGTCTGATAGGAAAAAGAAGGACGAAGCTTTGAAAGTTTTGGAAATGGGAAGAAGGGAATTGCAACTTGTTATTGATGCGGTTGAATTGGATGTTTACAGAGCGGAGATTTACAAAAACCTTGCTAGACATTACTTTATGAGGGATATGTGGGGACTTGCAATTGAAAATGCCCAGAAGGCAATAGAATTTATACCTACTGATGCAAATTTGTATTTCATAATCGGTGTTTCTCTTTTTCAACTGTCAAAGGTTATAGAGGATAAGGATAAGGTTGAGGAATACGTTAATAGGGCTGAAGCAAATGTTGAAAAGGCTATAAGGATAAATCCGGACTATTTTGATGCGAGGTATTCACTTGCTATAATCAAGATAGAGAAAGGAGATTTTAAATCTGCTCTTGAACATCTTAATTACGTTTTAAATCTTGAGCCAAGAAACGTATCTGCACTTTTTGCAAGAGCGAGAGTCTATTACGAACTTGGAGAGCTTTTTAAGGCTAGGGATGATTACACTAAGCTTCTTGAAATTCTCCTACCAAATGATCCTAGGAGGAAAAAAGTCATAAAGAATATAGAAATAATTGATAGAGAGATATAGCTGTAGAATTTGAAATTATTTTTAGTTATCTTTTAATCATTTGTCAAGAGAGTTTTACTCTTACTTTGGAGGTATTATGGAGAGACTAGTGAAAGGTAAGCTTGTTTCAACATTTATAGAGGTTGATCCTGAGAGGTGTAAAGGTTGTCTTTTGTGTGTTTATGAATGTCCTGAAGGAGTTATAGATTCCAGTGGTAAGTTTAACTCAAAGGGGTGGATATATGTTGAAGCAACTTTAAATGAAAGGTGCACGGGGTGCAAGAGATGTGCTATTGTGTGTCCAGATTTAGCTATAAGAGTATACATTAAGGAAGAGAGTGTTGTTGGATCTTCTGCTTGAGGGGGAAATGATGAAACAGCTTCTTAAAGGGAATGAAGTTTTGGCAGAGGCAGCGATTTTAGCTGGGTGTAGGTACTACTTTGGTTATCCTATAACTCCTCAGAACGAAATAAGTGCTTACATGGCTAGAAGAATGAAAGAGGTTGGGGGGGTTTTTTTGCAAGCTGAGAGTGAGACTGCAGCGATCAATATGGTCTTTGGTGCTGCTGCTGCTGGTGTCAAAGCTATGACAACAACTTCATCTCCCGGCTTCAGTCTTATGCAAGAAGGGGTCTCCTACCTTGCTGCAGGGCATCTTCCTTGTGTTATTGCCAATGTTATGAGAGGAGGTCCTGGGTTAGGAAACATAGCTGGTGCTCAAGGGGATTATTTTCAGGCTGTGAAGGGAGGAGGACATGGAGACTACAGACTCATAGTTTTGACTCCTGCATATGTGCAAGAGATGATAGATCTGACTATTTTAGCATTTGAACTAGCTGATAAATACCTCATTCCTGTGCTCATCCTTGTTGATGGTATAGTCGGACAGATGGTTGAACCCGCAGAGTTTCCACAGAACTACACTCCCAAGGTCTACGAAAAACCTTGGGCTTTGACAGGTGCTAAAGGAAGACCTAGAAATGTTGTAAGAACCCTTTGGCTTGATGATACCGGTGTTGAAATTAATAATATGAAACTTCAGCAAAAATATGCAAGAATAAAAGCTGAATTTGTAATGTATGAAGAGTTTATGGTAGAAGATGCTGAGGTTATACTTGTTGCCTATGGTATACCTGCTAGAATATGTAAATCAGTTACGAAGAAGATGAGAGCTGAAGGATATAAGGTTGGAACTTTTAGGCTACAAAGTGTGTATCCCTTTCCAGAATACAGACTTATGGAGCTTGCTTTGCAAAGGCACCTTAGGGGGTTCTTAGTTGTTGAAATGAGTGCTGGACAGATGGTAGAGGATGTGAGACTTTCTGTGAAGGATTACAAACCTGTTAATTTCTACGGTAGAATGGGTGGAACTTTGCCCGAGGAAAAGAAAATTATGGAACATACTCTTGAGTTACTTAAAGCGTAGATTTTTTGGAGGGTAAAATGACGAAATTGATTTTTGATAAACCTAAATCCATGACCGATAACAAGCCTCACTATTGCCCAGGCTGTGGACATGGAATATTACACAGAGTCATTGCTGAGGTTATAGATGAGCTTGATATAAGAGAAAGGGTGATTGGGATAGCACCTGTTGGGTGTGCAGTAAGTGCTTATGACTATTGGGATATTGATATGTGTGAAGCTGCACACGGCAGAGTTGCTGCAGTTGCAACGGGGATAAAGAGAGCAAGACCAGAGCTAATAGTGTTTGGATATCAAGGAGATGGTGACCTTGCAGCTATTGGTCTTGCAGAAACATTACATGCTGCCAATAGAGGAGAAAATATTACCATTATATTCGTCAATAATGCTACCTATGGGATGACAGGTTGACAAATGGCACCTACTACAATCCCAGGACAGGTTACGAAAACTTCACCATATGGAAGAAATCCGGATACTGAAGGTTACCCTATGAGAATAGCAGAAATGATAGCTATGCTCGAAGCACCCGTATATGTTGAAAGAACTGCCATCACCTCAGCTAAGACAATCAATGCAACAAAACAAGCGGTAAAAAAGGCCTTCAGGTTGCAAATAGAGGGAAAAGGTTATACTTTTGTTGAAGTTCTTAGTCCTTGTCCTAATGAGTGGTATCTTTCTCCAGTTGAAGCAAATAAGTGGATTGAGAAGGAAATGATAAAATACTTTCCGTTAGGAGTGTTTAAAGATAAATACGGAAAATTAGGTTAATCTTCAAATAGTTGCGTGCTTAAGTATTTCATACCACTATCTGGTAGAATCACAACTATGTTTTTATCCGAAGGAAGTTCTTTGGATTTTTTGATTGCAACATAAAGCAATGATGCTGCACTCATTCCAACAAGTAACCCTTCCTTTTTAGCAACTTCTCTAGCAACTTCATAGGTTTTCGGAACTTCTTCGTTTTCTATCTCTACTATCTCATCAAAACACTCAGGTCTGAAAAGTTGGGTAGGATTTGGTTCGTTTGGATTTCTCATACCTTGGATTTTCACCCCCAACTTAGGCATAACACCAATAATCTTTATGCCTTGGTTAAACTCCTTAAGCCTCATAGAAACACCTACTCCTGTACCTGCAGTGCCTATCCCCACTACCACCATATCTACTTTACCATCCATCTGCTCAATTATTTCCTTACCTGTTGTCTGATAGTGGGCTAAAATGTTTGCAGGATCTTTAAATTGATCCAGATCTACATATTTATCAGGGTATTTCTCTAGAAGTTCCCTCTTTAGCTCTACCGCACCACCTGTTCCTTTATCACCAGGAGATAGAATTAAATTTGCACCATAAGCTTTTATTATTTTCCTCCTCTCAATACTTACAGATTCGGGCATAACTATGTCTATCTTATAACCTTTAAAAGCTGCAATCATCGCAAGTCCTATCCCAGTGTTCCCTGAGGTTGCTTCTATTATTGTCTTGTTCCTATCAAGCTTTCCTGAAACTTCAGCATACTCAATTAGGTACAATGCAAGTCTATCTTTCACAGAACCTCCTATGTTATACCACTCAAGCTTGGCAAATATTTTTCCACCCTGCGATATCTTATCCATCCTAAGAATAGGTGTCTTACCTATAAGATCTTTTATGGAGTTGGCAACAGTCATTCTCTCCTCCTGTTGCATTTTTGATAAAAGATTTTATTTGGAAATATTTTACTTTTTCAACTTTTTCAAAAATGCAATTCAATAAACTCTAAAGCTCATTTTGATCAATATCTTAACGCAGATTCCAACTTTATCTCATCCTAAGGTTCCTAACAGAATCAGGAGGCAGTATAGGACTAACTATGAAGATGTTTTCAACAAGATTATTGTTTGGCAGATCATCGTTTAGCAATTTATTAAAGTTTCTACCGTTGATAACAACCATTGTCTAGATAAGGTCTCCAGTTTTTGTTAAAATGCTCATACATTCCTTATAGAAACTGTGAGAAGGGATAGGAGTTTTTCAGGAGGAATTATTTCAGGTAGTCTTTTTCTTGGAAAAAGATTTCCGTAAGGACTATTTTTTTGTTTTGAATATCAACAGATTTCACATATCTTTTTGTAAATGGTATAATATAATCTAGAAATTCTAGGAAGTAATTTTTGCCATCTGTGAGAATTCTTTTTAGGGGAGCTATCTCCTTTTCTGTGCTGTCGTATATTCTGCAATCTTCAAGATCGGCTATGTAGAATTGGTTTTCCTTGAGCTTTGGTAAGTTTTTGTAGTGGGTAAAAAGTAGTTTGCCTTTAAGATGATCAATAAGTTTTGGGTTAAAATTTTCAACTTTATAGATCAGATGATTAGGTCCAATAGATTCAACATATAGGTCTATTTTCTTAAAACCTGTTAAGGTTTTGATGTAGTATTCGTTAAGTTTCAATAATTCTTCAACTGTATCAAGTAGTGATTCAACTTTTATCTTGTTTTCAAGCTTAAATCTACCTATAATTCTGCCTACCTCAACGTATCTATCTTCCATTTTACAATTTTCAATGTAAATTGAGTTAGAAGTGCAACTTAGCTACAAAGGATGTTTGAAGCGGAGGGTGGTTTTTGATTAAAATACTACTGCAAGGGGGTTGCTATGAAGGAAAAAGAGAAAAAAGAATTTAATTTCAACCAAGTGAAAGAAGAATTAAAAAACCATTTTGAAGAAAGTATTAGTGTGTATAAGGGTGAATTAAAAAAAATAAGAACGGGAAGAGCGAATACTCTTATTCTTGAAGATGTGAAGGTAGACTACTATAATAGCTTAACTCCTTTAAAGCAGATAGCCACTCTTTCTGTTAGTGATCCTTCTACCGTGGTTATATCTCCTTGGGACAAAAGTGTGATAAAGAATATTGAGAAGGCTTTATTAGTTTCCAATCTTGGGCTTGGTATTACTGTTGATGGGGTTAATATAAGGGTGAGTTTTCCACCATTGACGGAGGAAAGGAAGAAAGAAATGATTAAATTTCTGCACACAAAAGCGGAAGAAATAAAGGTTGCTATCAGAAATGTTAGGCATAAGTATTTAAAAATTGTTAGGGAAGCGAAAGAATCTGCGCACATTAGTGAGGATCTAGAGAGAAGATTTGAGCAGGAGATAGATAAACTTACTCATGAATATATAGAGAAAGTTGATTCCTTAACAAAAGTTAAGGAAAAGGAGATTATGGAAGTTTAGGGAAATGGATTTTGAACATCTTGTTAGTAAGATTGATAGAAATAATTTACCAACTCATGTTGGAATAATAATGGATGGTAATGGCAGGTGGGCCGAAGCTAGGGGACTGCCTAGAGTGGAAGGACATAAGGAAGGATTGAAGGCATTGGAGAGGATATTGGAATTTAACAGGTATCTGAGAATTCCATACATAACTGTATATGCTTTTTCTAGGGAAAATTGGCAGAGAAGCAGAGAAGAAGTGGATTTTCTTATGTCTATGGCACTTAAGGTTGTCAAAGAGAAAATAAAGGAGTTTAAGGAAAAGAGTGTTAGATTTTTGCATTTGGGTGAGAAGGAGGGTATTCCGGAAGAACTTGCGGAAATGATAGAGGTGCTTGAGAATGAAACTAAGGAAGGGAGCCTTTACACTCTGTGCAGTGCTTTTAATTATAGTGGTAGGTGGGAGATAGTGACGGCAATTAAGGGGATTTTAGAAGCTTTTGAAAAGGGGGAGATAACTAAGGAAAGTATTGATGAGACGGTGGTATCAAGGTATATCTATCATCCAGAAGTTCCGGATGTTGACCTTATTATACGAACTAGCGCCGAACAAAGGATAAGCAATTTCATGCTTTGGAGATCTGCCTATTCTGAGTTTTATTTTACCAAGACACTTTGGCCTGATTTCAGACCCGAAGATCTAGTTGAGGCTATAAAAGATTATCAATCTAGAGAGAGAAGGTTTGGTAGAATTACTAAGAGGTAGAGCTTTATGGGCAGAAGACCTCTAAAGCCGCGGATCCCGAAAAGGTTTATTGTAGGTGTAACTGGTAGAATGCTTTCAGGGAAAAATACTGTCTGTAGGATTCTTGAAGGAAGGGGATTTAGGGTTATTGATGTTGATAGAGTTGGTCATAGGGTATTAGAAATAAGGAAAGACGAAATACTTAGAATGATAAGCAAGGATATATTGGATGATAGCGGGAGAATTGACAGAAAGAAGTTAGCAAGTATTGTTTTTTCTGACCCTATGAAGCTACAGCTTCTGAATAAACTTACACACGGTACTATAAAGGAACTTGTAAGATTGGAGATTGAGAAGGATGGTTTTTATTGCATCAATGCTGCACTACTTTTTGAGATAGGACTTAACGAATTTTGTAACCTTATAGTTTATGTTGAGTCAGATGAGAACAAAATAGTGGAAAGGGCAAGACTTAGAGGTTTTGAAGAGAATGAAGTTTTAAAGCGAATAAGTTTTCAGAAAAAACTTTCTGATGTTGAGGATATGGTTGATATCGTAATCTATAACAACTCCACCATTGGTGATCTTGAGAGAGAAGTTGAAGAGAAAATATTCTCCATAGTAAAAATATGAACCGGTTGCTATGAAGTTTAAGGATCTGACGAGATTGTTGAAACAATTTGATTATGTAGTAGGTATAGATGAAGTAGGAAGGGGATGTATTGCTGGACCTATGCTTGTTTGTGCTGTTATTGTTGATCCTTCAATTGTGATTGAAGGTGTCAAAGATTCTAAGCTACTCTCTCCTGGAAAGAGAGAAAAGTTATTGCCTGAAATAACAAAAAGAGTGTATGACATCGGAGTAGGATTTGTATCAAATAAAGAAATAGATAGTTTTGGAATAGGGATAGCTCTCAGAATTGCAATACTTAAATCCCTGATTAATTTGAAGTTCTTACCAAGGCTAATAATCACAGATTATGTTGACATAAAGAGTAAAAGGTTTGAGGATTTTCTTTTAGCAAGAATTCTGCCGAAAGAGGTGTTGGGAAAATACTTGGATATTTATAGTAAATTGAAAAAATTTGATGGTAAGGTATCTGAAGATGGTTTTTCGTATTACTTGCCGATAAAGAAGGCAGATAGATATGTTCATGCTAATTCTATTGCTTCCGTTGTAGCTAAGGTTCTGAGGGATAGGTATATGAGACATGTGTCCGTAAACTATCCAGAATATAGACTTGATAAGAATAAAGGATATTGCACTAGGGACCACACTTTCGCTATAAAGAAATACGGATTTTCCGAAATTCACAGAACTTCTTTCGTTTTGAAGAAATTGGGAAACTCACGGGAACTGTTTGAGGATATTCAAAAAGTTAGCTAAACTGCGAGGAATTTGAGGAATAGCAAAACTTAATTTAGCTTGGAGTAAGATGGATTATTGCAATTATCAGGAAAGTTTAAAGCAACTTACCTAATGAAGATTGAAACTCGTTGGCTCCGTATAAACGGATTTGTAATTACGGTCAGGCTATTTTTAAAATGTTTCCAGAGGATATTATGGTATCTGTTGCTGTTGATGTTATGGGGGCTGAAAGAGGGATAAGGGAAGCAGTCAAGGGGTGTATAAAGTCAGCTCTTCATAAGGATGTTCATGTTGTTATGGTAGGTAAGGAGTCTTTGATAAAAGAAGCTCTTAGTAATTATTCTAAGAGGATACTGAAGAAGTCAAAATTTGATATAGTAAATGCTTCCGAAGTCATAGAGATGACAGATGAGCCATTTAGCGCAAGTAGGAAGAAAAAGAATTCATCAATATTAGTTGCTCTAGATTTATTGGAAAAAGGTAAAGTATCAGCGTTTTTTTCACCGGGAAATACAGGGGCGGTGGTTGTAAGTTCGGTGTTGAAACTTGGTAGAATAGAGGGGGTTTCAAAACCTGCATTAGCTACTGTTATTCCTTCAATATATGGTTTCAGAGTTTTGTTAGATGTAGGTGCTAGTGTTGAACTTAGTGCCAAGGATTACGTAGTATTTGGTATTATGGGGAAAGTCTTTGTTGAGAATGTTTTGAGAACTTATCGGCCGAAGGTAGGTTTACTGAATATAGGGGAGGAGGAATACAAGGGAACGGAGGTTGTTAGAAAGGCAAGAGTTCTTATGCAGGAAAAGTTAGGAGAATCTTTTATCGGTAATGTTGAGGGAAATGATATCTTCCTAGGGGATGTTGATGTAATAGTAACCGATGGATTTACAGGAAACATTGTGCTAAAATCTTCCGAGGGAGCTAGTAAGGCTCTGTCAAAACTTATGAAACAAGAGATTATGTCAAAGTGGTATGGCTTTATACTTGGTGCTTTTATAAAGATAGCACTGAGGAAATTCAGAAAGAGAACGGATGTTAGTGAGTATGGTGCTGCTGCGTTACTAGGTGTGAATGGAAGTGTGTTTGTAGGACACGGTGCTTCCAATGCGAAAAGTATAAAAAGCGGTATACTTTACTCTGCTTCAATTTCAAGACTAAACCTTCAAGAAAAAATTCAGAGAATTATAAAGGAGTTCGGAGAGATTTAGAGATGTATGAGAGTTTTAGGTTAAGGTTAATAGTTTTAATTATTTTTTCATTTATACTTTGCCCAGCGTTTGGAGATGAGGTAGTGGGAAGCAGGAAAATAGTGATAGAGGAATCAGTAACAACCTTTTCACCAGTGTACACTTATGAATTTCTACTGGGACCTAATCAGACTCCTTATACATTATCACGAGGAATGTTTATGATAGACTTCCTTGTGTATTCCCAAGGAAGTTTAACTACAAAGCTGTACGTAGGATTATGGGATTTCTTAACTATAGGGATAAGCGAGGATATGCAGGGAGTAATTGGTAACTCCGAGGTCTTTTTGGGAATACCATTGGTTACATTAAAACTTAACATTCTGAATGAGTTAAATGGTTTTTCGCTTTCAGTTGCTATTGATAACTATTCTTGTGGAACATCTGGAAAAGCCTTTTCTCCAGATTACTATAGCAAGGTCCTATATGGCATACATATTCCAATGGCTGTGAGGTATAAATCTTTGTTTAACTCATACTCTGATATTGTTTTTGGAGTCAAGTTTCCTTTATTACCTGTTGGAGATGTTTCTTTTAAAAATACCTCACTCTTTCTATCCTCATACTTGAAAGTCTCCGACATGTTGACCATATCTTTTGGGATAGATAACTTATTTTTGTCTGCAGAACGGTTGACAAATTCATCTGTTTTTGCACAGATAAAGCTTTCACCTACAAGAGCCTTAGGTGTTTCGCTACTCTTAAACAATTCTTTTTTACCTTACTTTGAGAGAATGGTGAGAATAGAATACTTAGGAAATTTATTTTAAGCTTAGTTTTTATAACCATTTTAACTTGTTAATTTGTAAGAAACACTCTCTTGAATTCATCCAGCAGTTTCTTATGTTCCATTTCATATTTTTCTAGGTTTTCAACATCTTTACCAAACTCACTGAAAAAATACACCTTGACCTTTGGTTCTGTACCCGAAGGTCTAACTATGAATCTATTGTTACCTTCAAGGTTAATTATTATCACACTTGATGGGGGTAGATCGGTTTTAAACTCCTCTTTTGTTCCTTTTTCGAAATCTTCAATTACCTTATTCTTCAGGTCTATTCTAGACAATACCCTAAGTCCTGCAAATGTTTCTATTTTTTCTCTTTTCACTTTTTCAATTATATCGCTTATCTTCTTTGCTCCATCTACTCCTTCAAACTCAAGAGACAACAGACTCTCTATGTGGATTCCATATCTTCTGAAGATATCCATCAAGTAATCTTTTAAATTTCTTCCATTCCTTGTAAGATCTTCTGTCATAAGTGCTAGAATACAGGTTGATATTACAGAGTCTTTATCTCTAACGTCATCTCCATAGAGATACCCTATGCTTTCTTCGCATCCAAATATAAATCTTCTTTTACCTTCAAATTGTCTTATTTTCTCACCTATATACTTAAACCCTGTTAGTGTAAAGAAAGTTTCTATGCCGAAGCTACTGGCAATCTTTCTGATGAGATCTGTGGTTACGATTGTTGTTACAACAAATCCATTTTCCGGAAGAGCACCTTTTTGGAGAAGTTTTGATAGAATCCAGTCTAGCATCATTGATGCAAGTTGATTACCAGAGAAAAGAGTTATCTCGCCGTTTACATTTATGCCAGCTCTCACCCTATCTGCATCTGGATCGCTAGCAAAAAATACACTAGAGTTAGTTCTTTTAGATAGTTCTATAACTCTTGAAAAAGAGCTATCGTCTTCTGGGTTTGGTGAAGGAACTGCAGAGAAAGTTCCATCTGTTGTGCATTCCTCATCAACGAGAAAAATATTTTCAAATCCTAGGTGTTTTAGAGCGTCAATTGTTAGGTTGAGTGAAGTTCCGTGTAGAGGTGTATATGCTATTCTTATATTTTTCCTAACACTTGTATCTTCAACTTCATAAAGTTCGCTTAGATTTACCTTCAAAACTTTGAGATAAGCTTCCTTGATATCCTCTAAAACTTCCCTAAACAACGGAGAGTTTTTTAGTTCTTCCTCCGAAATTGTCTCTATTTCTTTTGAAGATGTTATTTTATAGACCTCTTCAATAATCCCCTTATCATGAGGAGAAACTACCTGTGAACCGTCATCCCAGTATACCTTATAACCATTGTAATCTGGAGGATTGTGGGAAGCTGTTATTATAATTCCTCCAGATGCTCTTAGATACCTTATGGCAAACGATATAAATGGGGTTGGCATTGGAATCTTCAGAAAATAGCAATTTATGCCATTTGCTACAATAACTCTTGCGGATTCCATTGCAAATGAAAGAGAATTTTTCCTCGTATCGTACCCTATTACACAAGAAAGGGGTTTGTTGATGACAACTTTTTTCAGGTAATTAGCAAATCCTTGAGTTGCTATTCTCACAGTGTATTTATTCATTCCGTTAGGTCCTATCACCATCTTGCCTCTCATTCCCCCCGTTCCAAATTCAAGTCTCTTGCAAAACCTTTCCTCAAGCTCATCAAATTTTTTGCCCTCTATAAGTGAAATTACTTCTCTCCTAATCTCTTCTCCAAACTCTTCTATCCACAAAGTTATGTTTTCTTTCGCTTTATCAGATATAGGTAGTTTCCTTAGTTCTTCCATTACTACCTCCATGACTGTGAAAAATTATCAATTTACTCGGACTTTTCTTTCAAAGTTGTGCTGAGGTAGTCAATAAGTTCCAATTAGCAATTAGGTATAACTTTTCTTTTACTTCTCCTGCGATCCCTGTCAAGATTGAGTAAATACTTTTCTTGATAGTGCCTGAGAGATCCGGTATGAAGTAAAGTTTTGTTACCAAAGAACGCTATCTAGAACCAAAGGGGATGAGCAAGAGTAAGAAAAGTTTAGAACCTTGCTTACTTACCTAATGAAGATTGGAATTTGTTATTGCTAAAGGGGTTTATTTGATTTGGGAGTTTAGAGTTTTTTAAAATGCTTATAAAAGTATAGAGCAAAGGGATTGGTATGAGTAACTTATCGAAATCCTTTATCATAAGTGCTTTTCTTGTTGTGGTATTTACATTGGTGGTTATACTACCTCCTCTTATCTCAGGCAAGACATTTTACGGGATTGATGGTAATGTAGGAGTAATAAGAAATGTTTCAGAAGCTCTGTGGAGATTGGAAAATGAACACTGGAACTTTAATTATCTTCTGGGACTTCCACTAGGGGTGAGTTTTAATCTGCCCATTTTTTTCGGTAAAATAATTGGATATGAGAGGGTTCCTATTTTTGATATTGCTCTGTATATTGTAGTTTCATTTATAGGAATGTATATATTTCTGAGAAGCTCTGGACTTACGATGTGGGGGGCTTTATTTGGTGCAGTGAGTATATCTCTAACAACAATGGGTGTTTTGTCAGTATTAGGGGGGCATATTATCGGATCTCTTGGATTTTTGCTTTTAGCGCTAGGAATAGTAAAGTATGTATATTCCAAGGAACATGGTATTTTTAAACTATCTTTGCTTGTTATAATAGCTGGTGTGTCAATAGGACTTGCTTTTGCGGATTTTCAGAGAACTATTTATTTTGGGATTGTTCTAGGAGCTTACATAATATTCCTTTCTTTGATAAGGTTTAACAGAATATCTGAGATTTTGAAAATCAACTGGAATACTTTACTAAAACTCATTTTAGTTCCTTTGTCAATATTTGTTGTATTTGTTGCATTCTCCTTTGTTTCCATAAAAGGGATGTTTGGGTTTGCTCAGATGCAACAGATTGGTTCTGTTGAGGGTGATCCTGAGAGTAAATGGAGGTTTTTAGTACAGTTTTCCTATCCTCCTGAGGAGATTTTGAACTTTTTTGTGCCTGGGTTGTTTGGGTATTTTTCCAATGATCCAGAACTGCCATACTGGGGAAGAGCAGCACAAGATTTTGGATATGAGGCTACTAAGCAGGGGATGAGAAATTTTAGGCTTGGCATAGATGCTTACGCTAATGTTTTTGTTCTTCCTTTTGTCATCTTGGCACTGCTCTACTTCAGGAATTGGGAAAGAGAAAGAAAGCTGCATTTTGTTTTCTGGGCTGTTGTTGCCATTATTTCTTTCCTGTTCTCTATTGCTCGCTATTTCCCAACGCCTTTTTATTTGCTTACACAGATTCCGTATTTTGATAAACTGAGAGTTCCTGCAAAATGGATGGATATTTTCACAATATCTTTGGTAATAATGTCAGCTTTTTCCATTGATTCTTTCGTAAAAGGGGTAGGAAATGGCACTAAGGAGAACAGACTGTTTCTAAGCATACTTCTAGTTTACTCAGGTGTACTTTTTCTAAGTTATCTCATACTTTCAGGTGTAAAAGCAGAGATAACTATGCACTTTGCCTATCAACATCAATACGACTATTCTATTGCTAGCAGGATAAGTGAGAATATAATAAGTTCTGTTGGAACTTCTTTCTTGTTTGTGATAGCTGGAACTTTACTTCTATACGTTCTAGAGAAAGTTGTAGGTGTAAGGGTAAAGCCTGAGGAGAAAGCTTTTGGAAGGTCTTTGGTTTTTGACACAACCTTTGTGGTCTTTCTCCTAATGGTGTTTGTAAATATGTTTGTTACTGTAAAGCCCTTATTTAAAGAAGTTGATCCTAGTAAGCTTTATAAGGAGACAGAAGTTGTCAGGTTTATGAAGGATAAGTTGAAAGAAGAACAAGCGAGGGTTGTTATGTATTCAGGATTTGCTAATCACTACTTCACGTTTTTGTTCCCATACCATAAGCTTGAGACAATACAGTCTATTGCTGCTTCAAGATTGCCGGATGAGTATATAAAGCTGCTTCCTATCATCAACTCCTTCAACTTTGATGTTATGGCTAAATATGGAACCAAGTATTTCCTAACAGAACTACCTCCGAGTCATCCCGTTTTTCTACAAGTTCCTATTCTAAAGTATTATACAAACTTGTATTGTAGTATTTACCTTTCAGAGGATCAACAATCTGTTTCCAATTTCTTTTATGTCTACGAAGTTACTAATTCGTTGCCAAGATTTTTCATTACTCCTAACTATATAAAGTATAATGGACAGATTGAAATGATCTTGATGTTACCAATAGAGGTTCTAAAAAATAGTGTTCTTTTGACAAATGATATTACTAACTTCTCTCCTTCTCATAACCTTCAACATGACATCTCAGTGCTAGAATATTCTGGAAATTATGCTAAGCTGAAGGTATTTGTAAGTGATAAATGCTTTCTAGTTTTTAACAATTACTACCATCCAAAATGGGAGTGTCTGGTCAATGGAAAAAAGAAAGAAATCCTTAAGGCAAATTACTTAGCTCAAGCGGTCTATTTTGACTCTCAGGGAGAGTATATAGTTGAGTTCAAGTTTAACTCATTTTCAGTATTTTCACTAATACAGATGTTTCTCTTAATATGCTTTTTTGGGGCGCTAGGTTTGGTAGGTCTGCGCTTCTAGTATTTGTATTGAGTAGGTGTAGGATGATTTTAACTTCTCAGAAGATACTTGAAGAAATAAAGGAAGGGAATATAGTAATAGAGCCGTTTGAAGAGAGGTTCTTGAACCCTAACTCCTATAATTTGAGGCTTCACAACGAACTTTTTGAGCTAACTGACGATGTATTAGATTTAAAAAAGCCAACAAACTATAGAGTCATAGTTATCCCAGAAAGTGGCTTTTTACTTGAGCCAGGAAAGCTTTACTTAGGTAGAACTGTAGAGTATACAATTACTAAGAAATATGTTCCTATGATTGAAGGAAGATCAAGCATAGGTAGGCTAGGAATTTCTGTGCATGCTACTGCTGGGTTTGGAGATATAGGATTTGAAGGCTATTGGACACTTGAAATTTCTGTGATAAAACCCGTGATAGTATATCCTTTTATTGAGATCTGTCAGATATACTACTGCGAAGTAAGTGGCGAAATTACCAGAGTGTACCAAGGTAAGTACTCAAAAAGCAAGGATATAGTCATAAGTAAAATGTATGAGGAATTCAACCAGCTTTAGAAAAGATTACATCAGCAGTAATACACTGAAATCTCTTGACTTGTTGGAAATATTTTAGTATACTATATACAGTAGCTAGTATATTTAGGAGGTAAGGCTTATGGATGTAAAGGTTTATTCTACACCGACTTGTCCCTATTGCAATATGCTTAAGAATTATCTTAGGTCCAAGGGCATTAAGTTTGTGGACTATGATGTGTCTAAGGATGAGGTAAAAGCGATGGAGATGGTGAGGATATCTGGGCAGATGGGTGTTCCTGTGGTTGTGATAAATGGTAAAGTTATTGTTGGTTTTAACAAGCCGATTATAGATAAGATGTTGAATCTTTCTTAGCGGTTATGATTTTAGAGTTTAGGGATATTTTCTACATATTATCTTGAAGTGTTTCTTCTGTTTTGGAGAATGAGTTTAGGAAAGTTTCTACAATTTCGGGGTCTAACTGGGTTCCTTTGACTTTTTTTATCTCTTCTAGTGCTATTTCAAGTGGTAATGCTTTTCGGTAAGGTCTGTCTGAGGTCATAGCGTCAAGTGTATCAGCAACAGCTATTATTCTTGCTATAAGTGGTATATCCTTACCCTTTAGACCTTCGGGGTATCCGGTTCCGTCAAACTTCTCATGATGGTATTTTATACCATCTAGGATATCTTCAAGTCCTTCAACTGAGCTTAGGATATTGTAGCCTATGATAGGGTGCTTTTTTATTGTTTCGTATTCTTCCTCTGAGAGTTTCCCTGGTTTTCTGAGAATGTTGTCAGGAATTCCTATTTTGCCAATATCATGTAGAATTGAAGATAGTTCTACCTTTTTAATTTTCTTTGAAGGTAATCCTAAAGCGCGAGCGATTTTGACTGAAAATATTTGAACTCTGTAAGAATGTCCTTTTGTGTATTCGTCTCTAGCTTCAAGGGCGGTTATTAGAGCTTTTATTATGTCGGTTGAGATTTTATTAATTTTCTGATGAAGTATTGAGTTTATTAAGCTTATTCCTAGTATGTCTGCTATAGTCTCTAGAAGTTCCAAATCTTCTTCTGTAAAATTTGTTTCCCTTAGTTTGTTTACTGCTTCGATTACTCCTATTGTTCTGTTCAGGGGTTTTATAGCTGCGGAGATTAGTGATTTCGTTGTGAAGCCGCTTTTTTCGTCAACTTTACTATAAAATTCAGGATGCGAAGATACATCGTTGACGATCAGTGATTTTCCTGTTCTTGCAGTATATCCTGCTATTCCTTTACTTGTAGGTATTCTAACCTCTTTTATTTTGTCACTTTTTTCACTTTCTACTACCTTAAAGAAGAGTTCGTCTTTTTTTTCGTCCTTAAGTAAAATTGAAGCTCCTTGGGTTCCCAAAAGTTTTTTGGTTACTTTTGTTGCATTTTCTATAACTTCCTCAATATCATCAACTTCTGCCGTTGCTTTGAGGATCTTGATAAGTTCTAAGAGGACATAATTTCTATCATAGAGTTCTTGAAAGGAATAGAAGCTGTTTATTACTTCGCTTAAGTTTTCTTCATCTGGCTGAAGCAAGGGAGGTAAGGATACTCTTATCAGAATCTTTCTTTGGAATTTCCTGAAGAATATTGCTATGTCAAAGAATGTTTCGTCTCCTAGCTTTCTGATTTTTTTAGATATTTCATTTTCGCTTACCACATCTTTTAGAACCTTCGTCTTTTTCTCAGACTTGAACACATTCAGGAAGCCTTTTGATGTTTCGGTGTAGATGCCAAAAGGAATTTCATTTCCTAGTGCTTGGATGCAAAGGGAAATCAGAGTTTTAGAGTGAGGGTATTCACCATTTAATAGCGCTTTTTGTAATGTATTTATCAAATTAAGTGTTTGCCTTAATATACTCATATAAGGTATCCTTTAGGTTCACCTTTTTTAGTAGTTCTGTTTTCTTAGTATCTCTGCTTTCCCAGAAGATTCCAAAGGTATTAGATCCGGTATAAAGGATTTTGTTGTTGCTTTCGGTTCCAAACTTTTCTTTTATGTAGTTTACTACACACTCAAAGTGAAACACATGTCCTTCTATCACTATATTGGATGGGTCATAGATTGTGTGTTTGGAACATATGGGACAGGTGCCTGTTATTTTTGAGTAATCTATGCTGTAAGTTACGTCAAAGTATTTGTGATGCTTTTTGTTAGTAGGAGTAAGATTCTTTTTGCTTTTGGTGAACTCTGTGTTATTGTTGGTTGAGGAATTTAAGTTGCTGTTGGGAATTTTCTTTGCATTTTGTTTATGCATATTCGCTTCTCCTATTTTATTTTCTCCCACCAAATGATAAAGTAGTCTTTGTCTAACTTTCTTACAACTGATTCTAGTTCTTCGGGGGAAAAGTCTACGCTGAATATGGATTCAATTGTAGAGAGTTTTTTTGCGAGTGCTTTGAGTTTCTGGATTCCTTCTATTCCTAGGGGTTTTCTACTTTCTCTTAGGATATTGAATAGTAATTGTTCTCTCTGTTTTTCAGTTAGTGCTTTCCATGTTTCGTTTATCCTTTTTTTAAAAAGATATGGAGTTTCTATTTCCCTTCTTATCTCAGGGGAGAGTTTGTTGAGACAATAATAGCATACACCTTCAGTATTACTAAGTTGTTCTGCTATCTCGCTTGGAAATACTTTTCTGTCACATACTTTACACAAGCACAAAACTTCTATATTCTTTATGGCATTCTCATCACAGGTTTTTATTTCTCTTGAAGATTCAAGGCCTAAGAAGTCAGAGATTATGGATGGTAGGATTTCTAGTGGTATGAGCCTCTCGTTTATGAAAAGATCTAAATGTTCCAGTGGGTATACTTTTCTCTGTTTATCTATATTTACCAAAAACTCTGATATTAGTTTTTCTCCATTCCACCAAGCTTCAAGCACTGGAGTTGTCGCAAAGAAATTCCAAAGCTTTTGGAAGGAAGTGTTTGTATATTTTTGGGCTCTGTTAACAAAATCCAATTTGTGGAAGTCTTCATAAGATCTGATGGTATTTAAATTTATGAATACCCATAAGTTTACTTTTGAGGATATTATTCTATATTTTCCGAAGGTTTTCTCTTTCATGGTAATAATATTATAGGAAAAGAGGGGTTGTATCTCAAGAGGTTCGTTCCTGTGAGGATGTTTTTAGGTGAGACTTGGGTGTTCTGGAATTGTTGAAGTTGAAATGGTTGAGATAGGTTATGTATAATATCAAGGTTAGTTGGGGATGTGGCGGAATGGCAGACGCGGGGGACTTAAAATCCCCTGGGTGAAGACCCGTGAGGGTTCGAGTCCCTCCATCCCCACCACCGTAGGCCTGTAGCTCGAATTGGCTAGAGCGCCGGACTCCAAATCCGGAGGTTGTGGGTTCGAGCCCCACCAGGCCTGAATATTTTGCCTGAGGTAGGCGTATGATAGGTATTGCTAAGAGAGTGATACAATTTTTTAAGGATGTTGCCGAGGAAATGAAGAAAGTTTCATGGCCACCGAAAGAGGAGGTTATATCTTCTTCAGCAATAGTAATAGTCTTTGTAATAATCCTTTCTATAATCTTGGGGTTTATAGATTTTGTTGCTTCAACATTAGTTGGACTAATTCTAAAGTAGAAGGTAGATGTGTATGGGTAGAGCTTGGTATGTGTTACATACCATCTCAGGTCTTGAGAATAGTGTTGTGGATAAAATAAAAAAGGAGATGGAAAAGAATGAAGATGTAAGAAAGGTCATAGTTGACATAAAAATACCTATGGAGAATGTTGAAGTTAGGGGAAGAGGTGATAAGAAAATAGTAAAGAAACAGAGAATATTCCCAGGATATATTCTTTTGGAAATGGACCTTCCTACTGAAGAGCAGAAACTTGAATCATTTCTAAGGACAGTAAAGAACATCCACGGAGTAATTGGTTTTCTAGGGGCTAAGACAGAGCAAAGTGGTGTAAGATCTTTTAGGGTTCCTCCAAAACCTTTGACTATAGAGGAGGTAAGAAATATTTTTGAGAAAACGGGTGAATTCAAGAGTAGAGCTTTTGTTGATCTTTCCTCTTCGTTTGAGCCTGGTGATCAGGTAAAAATAGTGGAGGGTCCGTTTAAAGGACTTGTTGGAACGGTGGTTGAGGTTTATCCTGATAAATATAAGCTCAAAGTGAGTGTAACTATCTTCAACCGAGAAACGCCGTTGAATATAAATTTTGATCAAGTGGAAAGAGTGTAGTATGTTGAGGAAAAGCGACAAGGGATTTTACAGTTTTTTCCCAAGTGTAGTATGTGTAATAGTTACGTCTTTTCAAGGTAGAACTAACGCTATGCCTGCTGCCTGGACAACTATATCTTCCATTAATCCTAGATATTTTTCAGTAATGATCTCAAAGAGAAGATTCACTTATGAACTTCTTAGTAGGTCCAAGAGTTTTTCCGTGAACTTTTTAGATTGGAAACATCTGGACATAGTTGATAAACTTGGTTTCTATTCTGGAAGGGATGTTGATAAAATAGAGAAGTTCAATATACCTCTTGAGAGAGGTATTTTGGATGGTGTTTTCTATATTCCACTCTCATTTGCAGTGTATGAGTGTAAGTTGGTTAAGGATGAGGAAGTAGGTGACCACAATTTAATCGTTGGTGAGGTTATGAACGTGCTTGTAGATGACGATGTTTTTGATAGTAGTGGCAACTATATTCCTGACAAAGTGAGTCCTATTCTCTATGTAGCTGGCGAAGGGTATATAAAACTTAGAATCTTGAGAGATTTTTAGAGAGGCAGTTATGGATACTGTTAAAGGTAAAATAAATTCCGCTTTAGGTGCATTAGAGTATGTGAGAGAGTGGGTGAAAGATAACATGGTAATAGGTCTTGGTAGTGGGACAACTGTTCAAGAGTTTATAAAGCTTCTCGGGGATGAGGTTAAGAAGGGATTAAAGGTTGTTTGTGTGACAACATCTTACGCTTCGCGGATGTTAGCGATAGAAAATGGGATATTGGTGACAGATACGGATGCTGTTGAGAGGATAGATATAGCAATAGACGGTGCGGATAAGGTAAATAAGATAGCACTTCTTAAAGGTGGGGGGGGAGCGTTGACTAGGGAGAAGATTGTGGATTACAATGCAGAGAGGTTTATAGTAATAGTCGATGAAACTAAAGTAACTGATGGAGTTCTTGAGGGAGTAGTAAATATGGAAGTGTTGCCGTTTGCAGCACCAATTGTAATGAGACAGCTTGAAGAGTTTAATCCTAGGCTTAGAGTGGGTAAAGGAAAACTCGGACCAGTGGTAAGTGATAATGGTAACTTCTTACTTGAGTGTCAAATGAGACTTGAGAATCCAGTTGAAACAGAAAGGTGGTTGAAAAGTATTCCAGGAATAATAGAGAACGGCATTTTCACAAAGTTCTCAATGATAATAGTTGGTACTGAAGATGGATGGTATAGGTTTGTATAACTTCTTGAATCAGTTATGAGTTTTTGTTAAATTGTTTTTATGGTAAAAGTTGGTGTTGTTTCAAATAGCCCAACCTTATCAAAAGCAATTGGAGTTTTTCTTATATCTCGTGGATATTATGTAAACCATATATTCTCTGACCAGGCAAACAACGGTGAATTTGATGTATTCGTTATTGATGTGGATGGAATAAATAAGATGTTTCCAGAGCAGGGCTTCAGTGTTGTTGGTAAAATAAGTGAGACTAAAAAATACATAATATTGGTAACCTCGGAAAAGTCCCCTGCTAAGCTGAAAGAACTCCTGCAGAAAGGAGTATCAGGCATTGTTGACAGTGCTCTGCAACCATACTACATATCAGAAAAGATTTATGAGATTCTTCAAACCTTGCCTATTAAGGATGACGATAAAAGAAAACATTACAGGGTAAAAGTTGATTATGGACTTCTAAGAGTTGAGATACTTCCGAACAGAGTCATTGAGGGACAGGTATTTGATGTGAGTGCAGGAGGAGTGAGTGCTAATTTTCGGACTGAAGAAGAAGCAAATATGTTTATAAATAACAAGGCTTATCCTTGTGAATTGATATTCGGGAATGTTGTTGTGAAAACAAAGGTATTTCTAGTAAGGCGTGATGCCCTGTTTTGTGGATTTAGGTTCTTCGGATTAGATGAAAAGCAATTGCTTAGACTGTCAGAGTTTATATACCATAGTATAATAGAGTCAACCCGAGGCTTGCCAAAAGCTTCTGAGTTAACAAGGTAAAGTTCGGATTACCAGTGACAGTTGTTGTTTTTTGTAGAAACTTGGCTGGCACTTATTTATTATTATTTCTATCTAGATGTTAGGAGGAGTGGTATGAGAAAATTTACAATCTTTGGAATAGTTTTGTTACTGGTGACAAGCTTTTTAGGTGCATGTCCTGCTCCAAAGCCTGATAAAGAGATACAACTGGCAAAAGAGAAGCTGGAATTGGCTCGCAGTGAGGGAGCACCAGTATTGTCAGAAAAAGAGTATACTGTGGCAGAAAAGAATTATACAGAGGCTACTAATCTTGTTTCCGTGGGAAAAAATGATGAAGCTAAAGTAAAAGCTCTAACCTCAATAACAAATTCGGAAATAGCAATAATGAACTCTAGAAAGAAGAAAGCAGAGGAAGAGATGTCAAAGGTTAGTTCTTTGCTAAAGGAGTCTAAGGATTTGAGAATGGAAGTAGTGTATCCTGAAAGTTTCAAGAATCTTACAAATTCGTACCAAACTTCGTTATCGCTCTATAATTCATCAAATTACTATGAGTCTCTGACAAATTCCAGAAGAGTTATTTCAGAAGTAGAACCTACTGTTAGAGAGTTGAAAGATAAATGGAATACAGCAAGAACAGAACTGAATAGAGTCCTTTCAAGGACTGAGAAGTTGAAGAGAGTAGCAAAGTGGCTTTCTGCAGAAGTTATGGAAATAGAAGAGATAACGAGCCAAGCCAAAGCATTCCTAAATGAGGCTAAGTTGAATGAAAGTATAGAGAAGTCAAGGGAGGCAATTAAAAAGCTAGATGAGCTTTCTGAAAAACTTAAAGGAAAAAGTCAACAGGAATTAGAGGATATCGGCAATAGAATGAAAGAGCTTAAAATTAATAAACTTAAGATCAGGTTTCTGTATTTTGGGAGCAACAAAGAACTAGAAGCGTTTAATGGTGCAGAATTCAGAGTATCTCTGACTTATGAAGAAAAAGTAACTTCTGAGTATAGTAGTGAGGAGAAAGTTAAAGGTATGTCTGAGAGGGAGCTTGAAAGTTACAGGTCTTCACTTGAATCTGAACTTCAGAAGATGAGAGAAGAGATAAGGAGTCTTTACTCACAGGCTCAAGAGGATCATAACAAAGGTAATTACGAAGATTCTCTTGAAAAGCTAGATAGAGTTAACGAACTTTTGGATATGTACTCTCTTAAAGTAGAAGAGCTTAATGTAGTTGTAAGTGAAATAGAGAAAAGGAAAGCTAAGAAAAGAGTCACTACTGAGCCCAAGGTTGTAGGTAGTTACATTGTAGAAAAAGGTGATTTCTTATCAAAAATTGCTGGTAAACTTTTTAGAGGTGGGTATTGGTGGTGGCCAAAGATATTTACCTTGAACAGAGATAAGATAAAAGATCCAGATGTGATAGAGATAGGTGTGGAACTTAAGATTCCAGAAATTCCTGAAGAATAAGTACTTTGCATGTTTAGTGTCAGTGATGAAGAACTAATAGATGACTTTTTTTCAAAGGGTGGTAAGAGAAAAGAGGAGGCCTTTACCTTAATATATGAAAAATACGTAAATTTTGTGTATGACTTTGGCAGAACTATGGGTATACCACTGAATGAGATAGATGACTTTGTCCAAGAAACCTTCCTCAAACTTTCATTGAAATTGAAGAAGTTTGACGGAAGGAAGAAGTTCTTTCCTTGGTTTTATTCACTCGTGAGAAACTACTGTTACGACTTTCTAAGGAAGCTGAAAAGTAAAGATACTGACCTTAGAATAGAGAGATACGTTAATAATCCTTATGATTTTGATGTAGATCTAATAAACCAAGTCAGAGATGTAATCTCAAGGCTTCCAAGGGAAGAAAGAGAGGTTATCTT
The DNA here is from genome assembly GCA_039630355.1 of Brevinematia bacterium. Lineage (NCBI taxonomy): Bacteria > Pseudomonadati > Spirochaetota > Brevinematia > Brevinematia bacterium. Next base: position 10,504 of record JBCNVF010000092.1, on the reverse strand, counting down.
CCTTAGGTATTACCAAGGAATGACACCCGAAGAGATCTCAAGAATTATTGGTTGTTCTGTTAGGAAGGTTTACTATATTCTTGAGAGAGCTATGAGGAATTTTGAGGAGGAGTGGAGTAGAAGATGAAGTGGTATGAGTGTGATTGAGGTTAGGAATTTGTGTAAGTCTTTCAATAACTTGAAAGTATTGGATAATATAACATTTTCGCTTGACTCTGATAGATTATTGATAATAGGAAGGAGTGGAATGGGCAAGAGTGTGTTGATAAAAACAATTGTTAGGCTTTTGGAACCTGAAAGGGGTAGAGTAATTTTAAATGGAGTTGACATAACTTCTCTTAAGGAGAAGGAGCTTGAAGAGTTCTGGAGAGATGTTGGGTTTTTGTTTCAGAGTGGAGCACTGTTTGATTCGCTTACTGTAGAAGAAAACATCCTTTTTGTTATAGAGAATGTAAGGAGAATAACTGGGGAGAAGGCTCGTAGGAGGGTTAAAGAGGTGCTTGAGATGGTGGGGTTGCCGAATGTTGGAGAAAAAATGCCATCTGAGCTTAGTGGTGGTATGAGAAAAAGGGTTGCACTTGCTAGAACTATATCAACCTACCCTAAAATTCTTTTCCTTGATGAACCTACTACAGGACTTGATCCTATAACATCGGATTATGTGATGTCATCAATAATAGACTTAAAAAATTACCTCCAGATACCAATAGTAGTTGTCACTCATGATATTGAGGTTATGAAAAAGATAGGAGGAAAGTTGTTAATGCTTGAAGATCATAGAATTGTCTTTTTCGGAGACTTAGAAGAAATGTTTAACTCAGGTAATGAATATACACAGCAATTTCTTAAAGGCCTAAGTGAAGGACCTATAAGGGTATTTTAGATCTTTTCTCGTAGTAAGAGATACAAAGCAGGTAGAGATAATATAACATTGGAATACCATGCAGCAGTTATTGGGTCTAATTCTCCATTTCTTACGGGAATCTCAGCTACAAATGTAAGGTATGTCTGAAGTAGTATCACCACTATTCCTATTATCAGTGAGCCTCCTCTACCCGTCCTTACCTTTATCATTATACCAAAAACGAATCCTACCAGTCCGTAAACTATTGCAGATACTGGTATAGATGTTTTCTTGTGTTGTTCAAAAACAAAAACATTGTAGTCAATCATCTCAAATCTGGTATTGACTTTTCTGATATCTTGATGTAGCTTGGAAATTGTTACTATGGTGTTGTTGAAGTTTTCTATTGTTTTATCCCTTTCCTTACCGCCGAAAGCTAGGGCTACCAGATATTGGGGCAGGGTGAGTAAAACTTCTTTGTATTCCTCAATGAGGTTGGAGTTGAGATTACTAAGCTCAAGTAAACTTTTCAAAACGTTATCTTGTTTTTTCATATTTTCAATAATTCTGCCTGTTTTATATCTTGACATAACTCGTGGTTGTGTTTCGGTATTGAAAGTTGGAATGTAAGAGATTTCGTAATCTACTCTCAGTTCTGCTTCTTTAAACTGTGAGGAGAAGACTTCTCCTCTTTTGGATTTCTCAATAAAGGTTCCATCGTTTAAAAGAATCTTGTAGTAAGGTAGATCCCCAGAGGAAATTATTACACCCTTGCTAGCCTTAATTATTCTTTCGCCTTCAGCAAAGTTTTGGTAGATTTCTACTCCTATCATTTCGTTCCCGCTTATCTCTTCAAACCCTATGTTGAATTCCCCGATCTTAGGAAACTCACCTGGAGCGATGTCTATAAACGGTTTTTCTATTCTCATTTTGATCATAGATCTGAGATACATTTCATTGCCTCTTATTAAAACGGTATCAAAGAATAGGAAGGTTATTCCTAGGATAACTAAGGAGAATACAAAAACGGGCAGGAAAAGCCTAATTTTTCTTACACCGCTTAAGCGTAGCATCAGAATTTCAAGATTGATTGAGAGTTTATTAAACGTTAGCAAGGTAGCCATTACCATACCCGCAGGAATGGTTATAGCCATTGTAAAAGGTAGACTGTAGAAAAATATGCTAAGTGTTGTCCAGAGTTGGGCTCCTTTCTGGATATATTGAATGTATATTAGGTAAATCTCTTTAAGCCAAACTACTAGTGACATTATCAAAAAGGACACCAGGTAGCTGGTTGTAAGTTCTTTGTATATCATTAAGTCGTATCTCTTGAAGGGTATGAAATTAGCAACTATAAAGTGCCTACAACCTTCAAGTTTTGCCTTTAGAAATCTCTTAAGTTCTTTTGTGAATTCTGCAATTTTCATTTTTAACCTCTCGCTATATTTTCTTTTAAAGCTTTTGCTAAACTCAAATAGGGAAAGAGAGGGATGAAGTAGTTTTAATACAATGAAATCTAGAGTTTATAGCTGGGGATGTTTTTTTCTCGCAGTTCCTGTCAAGACTGGATAAATTTTCTAATAGTTCTGTAAAAAGTTTGGTGTAAGCTGATGTTTTGTGATTAGCAGGTACTACTTGAGACTTAGAGAAGTTTTGTGCTTTTCTGGTTTTGATGGTTAGGTATTTGCACTTTTCTTTGTGGTTAGAGTATAATTAAAGTGAGTATTCAGTTTTTACTACGATGGTGGAAGAGAGAGTGTTTAATTTAGATAAGGAGATTGAAGGGATAGGTATAGATGTAGGGAGTTTATACCTTAAAGTTGTTGGAGTTAAGAATGGTGAAGTTGTTGATAAAGTTTCGGTTTTTCATGGCAAGAGAGTTATTGAGAATTTGAAAGGGTTATTAGAAGCTTTTGGTGAGAAATATGTAGGATTTACTGGAAGCTTTTTTGCCAGTTTGGAGAAGGCCCCATTTTTTGATGGAACCAAGTGTTTGATAGAAGGTGTGAGAAAGTATATAGGCAAGGTTAGGTATATACTTGATGTTGGGGCAAGATCCTCTAAGCTTGTAGAGCTAGATGAGAATTTTAAATTAAAAAATTTGTGGACTAATTCTGTGTGTGCTGCTGGAACAGGAGCTTTCTTTGATCAGCAGAGGGAGAGGCTTTCTGTAAGTTATGAAGAGATTGAGAGGTGGGAAATTCCTTATTCTCAACCGCCGGCAGTAGCTTCAAGGTGCACAGTGTTTGCAAAAACGGATTTAGTAAATCGTCAGCAGGAAGGGTATTCTAAAGTTGAGATATGGGCAGGTTTGTGTAGAAGCATGGCTAGAACTGTTTTAAACTCGCTTCTTAGGGGTAGGAATATAGATGGGAAAGTTGTTTTAGTAGGAGGATTGTCTCAGAATAAATTCTTTGTCCACTATCTTAGAGAGTACTTAGGTGATAATTTAGTAGTTGATCCGAACTCTAATTTTTTGCAAGCTTTGGGAGCTGTAAGCCTTGCCGATCAACGGTTTTCAAAAGCTTATTACCTTGGGGATTTGGAGTTTTTAGTAGGTAAAAAGAATGGTAAAGAGGTGTTTGAGAAAAGCCCTCATATTCTGATTGAGAGGAGTAAATATCCGGCTTCCGAAGGTTATGTAATAGAGCTTGATGGAGTTGAGATTGGAATATATAATTGGGAAGAAGGGACAACGCTAAAGATTTATCTAGGCATTGACATAGGATCAACTAGCACCAAATGTGTTCTTATGGATGAAAACCTGAGGATAATTGCTAGCTTCTATACTAGAACTGGTGGAGAACCTATAAAGGCTATCAATAGAATATTTCAGGTTCTGAGTAAGGTTAAGGATGAGAAAAGAAGTGAAGTAGTAGTTCTTGGAGTGGGAACAACAGGATCTGGTAGAAAGTTGGTTGGGGAATACATTGGAGCTGATGTTATTGAGAATGAAATCACAGCTCATGCAAAGGGAGCTCTTCACTTTTTCCCTGATGCTGAAGTGATATTTGAAATAGGAGGACAGGACTCTAAATATGTAAGGCTTAGGAATGGTAAAGTTTTTGATTGTAGCATGAACTACATCTGTTCTGCTGGGACTGGCTCATTCCTTGAAGAACAGGCAAAAAAGTTTGGACTTAATATAAAGGAAGTTAGTGATAAAATTATGGGTATTTCTCCTCCTTACACTCAGGAAAGGTGTTCGGTCTTTATGGAGCAGGACATTGAGGATCTTCTTAGCAAAGGGTTTTCTGTGGAAGAAGTGATGGCTTCTTGCACTTACTCGGTTGTCCATAACTATTTAAATAGGGTGGTTGGGAAAAAATATCTTCCTAAAGGAAAGGTAGTCTTTCAAGGAGCTACTGCGAGAAATAAAGCTCTTGTCGGAGCTTTTGAGAAGGTTCTAAATAGAGAAATTGTTGTTTCTCCTTTTTGTCACCTTATGGGGGCAATCGGCATTGCTATTATGGCAAAAGATTGGATAGGTAAGGTGGGAGTAACGAAGTTTCTAGGATTTGATGTTAGTAATAGAGAAGTTAGTATATACTTTAGCACCTGTAAGTACTGTGAAAACTTATGTAAGATTACACACTTAAGTTCCGGGGAGAGAACAACCTCGTTTGGTTACCAATGTGGTAGAGAAAGTGACTCTAAAGGCAGAAGAAGGGTTAAAGAATTTGAAATATACGAAAAATATGAGAGTATCTTTCGGGACTATACTAAAAACACTGGTGATAAGTCAGGGAATTGTGAAAGAATCGTTTATATTCCTAATATTTTCACGGTGTATTCTCTACTTCCTTTCTATAAAACTTTTTTAGAAGAATTAGGTTTTGATACCGTAGTTGTGGATGTTTTGGGAAGGAAAACACTGGAAAAGGGTGTAGAGTTAGCTTCTGCGGACTTTTGCTTACCTGTGAAGTTAGCATACGGAATTACAGCGGAGCTTACTGAGAGAAAAGGTGGATATATATTCATCCCATCTATGCTTAACCATCCTTTTGGGGAAAAGAATAAGTATAATCATTTCTGTCCGTATGTTCAGTCATTGCCGGCATTTCTAAAGTATGTAGTAACTCGTAATGATCAGAAAGGTGCCGAACTACTTATACCGGTTTTTGATTTTAGTACCAGTAATCGTCACCTTGTAGACCAACTTGAAGAGTATTTTAAGCCTTTTGGCTTTAGTAAAAAGGATATTGAGAGGGCTCTTTCTAATGCTATTGAGGTTCAAAAGGAGTTTGAGGAGAGGATGAGGAGACTCGGTGAAGAGGTTTACAGCTTAATCCAAGATTCTAGTGGTAGTTATATAGTTCTTTTTGGAAGACCTTATATCATCTTTTCAAATACACTCAATATGAATGTTCCTTTAAAAATAGCTAATCTTTCTGTTCCGGTAATTCCTTGGATGTTGCTGAGGAAATTTGGAAAAGATAATGGTTATTGTGACAATATGTACTGGTATTTACCGCGGGAGATGCTAAGGGTTGCTGAATTTGTGAAAGAAAAGGAGAATCTATATCCTGTGTTTCTAGGCACATTTCCTTGTGGTCCAGATTCTTTTCTACTTACTTACCTTGAGGAGGTATTTAGTAAAAAGCCCTTTTTGATACTTGAGCTTGATGAGTACGGTGGAGATGCAGTTTTCCAGACAAGGTTAGAAGCATTTTACAATGTTATAAAGGAACAAAGAGATGAGAAAGAACAGAGAGAGGTACAGAATGTAAAAGTTTGCTTTACTGATGGAAGTAGTAAAGACTTGAAGCTTGGTAAGGTATGGATACCTCCTCTTCAGCCAGATGGAGCTAGATTGTTTGCTAGTAGTCTGAGGAGATTTGGGATAGATGCGGAAGCATTACCCACAACTACGGAAAAAGATTACAAGATAGGCAGGAGCCTTACAAGAGGTTCAGAGTGCTTACCTTGTATTACCACAGTAGGCACATTTGTTAATAAGATGAGCAATACTACTGATGGAAAGAACATTCTTTTTATGCCAACTTCCTCAGGTCCGTGTAGATTCGGTCAGTATGCTTTACTCCAGAAGATTATCCTAGAAAAGGAAGGTTTTAAAATACCGGTGGTTTCTCCTACTTGTTATAACGGGTATGCTGGACTTCCTTACAAAGTAAGGAAGTTCTTAGCAAAAGCTCTGGTGGTTTATGACTGGCTTCTTAAGTGTAGAAATAGAATTGCTCCTTATGAAAGGGTTAAAGGTGAAGCAAAAAGAACTTATACAGAGTCTATCTCTTATCTGGAGAAAGCCATAGAGGGAGGAGAGGATATATTCGTCGCCTTTGAGAAATGCGTTAAAAGGTTTAAGGAGATAGAAAAAGAAACTAGAGAGAAACCCCTGATAGGTGTGGTTGGAGAAATTTATGTTAGATTTGACCCATTTTCTAATGATGGGCTTATAGAAGTCATAGAGGAATGTGGTGGTGAGGCTTGGGTAACCCCATTTTTTGAGTGGATATGGTATATCAATTACTTTGTTAAAAGAAGATCAAAACTTACGATGGATGTTATTGGATTTTTAGCTGAAGGGTTCAAGGGGAATTATTATAGAAAGATTGAAAGAGAGGTTTATGAAATAGCGAAGGAGGTTACAGGAGATAGGCTTGAACCTGAGATTGAGGAGATCATGTCTGAGGCAAGAAAGTATTTACCTGAAGGTTTTGGCACTGAAGCTCCAATTATTGTTGGGAGAGCAATAAAATTTAAAGAGCAAGGGGCTAAATTGGTTGTAAATGTAGCTCCATTTACTTGTATGCCGGGCAATATAACTACTGCTATTTTCAACAACATTTCCAAAGAGTTAGGTATTCCTATTGTAAATGTCTTCTATGACGGCAGAAAAGATGAAAATGAGAGGCTAAGAACATTTTTGAAATCCTACTTTTAACTCTTAGATCAATGATAATGTCTTAGCAAGATTTACAAATTCTTCTGGTAGTTCTATTTCAAAATACATAATTTCATCTCTAATGGGATGAGGGAAAACTAGTTTTTTCGCAACCAGGGGAATAAATCCCTCCGGAAGATTGAACATTGAGATATACATTTTAGGGTTAAAGCCGTATAGAGGGTCACCTACTATTGGATGTGACACGCTTTTTAGGTGAACCCGTATTTGGTGTGTTCTACCAGTTATAGGTCTTGCTATCACAAGCGAAAATTTTTCAGTTGAGGAGATAAGCTCAAATTCCGTTGTTGCCTCCTTACCTTTTTCGGAAACTATCATTTTTAAACGGTTATTTGGATTTCTAGCTATAGCTTTTTTAACTGTGAAGCTTTTTTCTAGTATTCTGCCGTGAACTATGGCCCAATATTCTTTTTGGACGAGTTTATTCTTAAATAAATTGGCTAGTTTATAGTGCGCCTTGTCATTAAGTGCTATAACCATAACTCCAGAAGTTTCCTTATCAAGGCGATGAACAATCCCAGGTCTTAAATACCCACCAGACGTTGACAATTTGTCCTTGAGATTGTGGAGAATGGCATTAACAAGAGTTCCTGTCCAGTGTCCAGGTGCCGGGTGGACCACCATATTGTGTGGTTTATTAATTATTGCAATATCATCATCTTGGTATAGAATCTCAATCTTGATTGGTTCTGGTTCAAGATCTATTTTCTCAGGTTCAATGTCTTCAAACTCTATTATATCCCCCTTTTTAACCTTGTATCCAAAGTTTTTCACTTGTCCATTTACATATACTATGCTAACTTTAGATTTAACCTGGCTTCTTGTAAAGGGCACATATCTGGATATAACCACATCTACCCTATGTCCTTCGTCTTCGCTAGAACAGATTATTCTCATAGCAATCCTCTATGCTAAAAATTTGATTCTCTTTTAGCACTTTTTTTACTCCCTAGCTATTGTTCACATCAGCTCTCTTACAGCCTTTGTGTAAGCCTAAAGGGTATTTTATTATTTTGTTTTTCTGCCTATTTCTGTGTCAATGTAGATTTCTGAATATTACCCTGACTGTTTCTCTCGTTTTTCCCATGTTTTTAGGCTCATAGTGTATGCAAGGGCAATGTTTTCCCCAAACATCTTCAAGAAGTTTCCAACTACTATTTTTCCTACTTGTAGGAAGAGTTAAGGCACTATTGAAAGTGCAAAGTAGGAATAAAAAGTGTCTGAGTGAAAATTATGCTTTGGACAAAAACGATAATTATAATTATGTATGTGGGTGTTAGATGGTTGGCCGGCTTTATAATAATCCTGACTTTTAGCGGTTATGTTTATGGCTCAATAGCTAAGATCTTATTTGACTCTGGGCTTAATGCTTACAATAGGGGAGATTTCCAGACTGCGATAGAAAAACTTGAGGTCATATTTAACGAATATCCTGAGTCTTCATTTTTCCCAAAAGCCAGCATGTATTTGGGGTATATATTCTACGAAATTGGGGAATATGATAAGGCAAAGAGATACCTTTTGGTAAGCATCAGAACTAGTAGTAAAGGAAGTGAAGTATGGATGACTGCAATGAAACTTTTGGGAGTAATATACCACGAAAAAGGTGAAGAAAAGAAATACGAGAAGGTGTTTTTAGAGTTACAGCGCTATCAAAAGCAAAAAGAGATAAAACTACCAGATGTTGTTTCTCAACCTTCATCTGCTTACATTTCAAAACGAGTTGAACAGCCTGATCTTAAAGCTTTTACTAATTATTTTACTAATTGGATAACGAATTACTTCACCAATGAGATAGTGATAACTAACCAAATAACTCAAAAAGAAGTGGAGTTGAAAATAGTCACAAATTATGTAACAAATGTAGTTACAAACTACCAAGAAGTTGTTTCAGAAGAAGTTTTAAGTAATCTTGTTAAGGTCAAAGAGAAAGCTGAGGAGGTCAGTAAGAAAGAAGAAGATCTGGAAGAGTTGAATAGGTTAACAGATATAAAAACTAGACTACTGAAGCTCAACGAGAAAGCACTTTTGATTCAGGAATTGCTTAAAAAGAAGGTGGAGGGCAAAAAATGAAATCATACTGCACCATTTCAATAGTTTTGCTTTCGGTTTTGCTTTCCGCTTTTAGCTTTAACTCTGAGGCAACTATAGTTGAATTCAAGAATAAGTATCTAAAGCTAATATTTGACGATGTAAATTATAGGTTTACCTTACAGAGGGAGTTTGTGCCATCTGCTGAATATTCAAAAGATTTACTATTTTTCAACATTCCTCCGACTTCGTATATTATTCTTAACATTGATGGGATGTCGTATAACTTAAACGAGGGTAAAGTAATAACTCCACCTATGTTGACTAAGGATGGGAAATTTAGCTTTCAGTGCAATATTCAAGATGTAGTGGTAGTGGTAACGTTTAGTTTTGTAAAAAATAATTACACTCAAGAGGAGGATAGTATAGAAGTGGAATTGAAGCTTATGAATAGGGGAAATGTTTCAAAGAATGTGGGTGTTAGATATTTGTTTGATACATTTTTTGGAGAAAATGAGAATAAGCCTAAGTTCTATTTAGATGGTAAAAACCCAATAGATCACGAGCTGTTGATAAATCAGAATAATATGATTTCTTATGTAGTTTCGTCTTCAGACATAAATCATCCTAATAGTCTTTATATTTTCTGGACACCTACTCCCAGTAGGATAATTTTCTCAAACTGGAGAAAGTTGAATATAACCACATGGGATGTAGAACCATCTCCTTTTTTAAGGTATAAGTTTTCGGAAACGAGTAGTGAAGATTGTGCAGTAGCGATATTCTTTGAAGGTTTGCAACTTGCTCCAAATGTAGCAAAAAGCGTTAAAGTTGTTCTTTCATCGTCTCAGTATTTTCCTGAGTTGGAAGACACTAAACCACCGCAGGAGAAAGTAGTTTCTGTACCTGTTGTTAAGCAAGAGGAACAGAAAGTAGTATTTGTAACAAATTATGTTTTCGTAACGAATGAGATAGTGAGTGTAAAGACTCAGGAAGTAGTTTCTCGCGAGGAAGTAGTAACAACTAATATAGTTACCAACTTCGTAACAAATTTTCTAACCAATTTTATGCCATTATCACCCCAAGTTACCTCACCTGCGCCTGTTTATCAAATTCCTGTGGTTGTGGGAAACGGAGAACTTAAGAGAAAAGTTGTAGAGATAGAGGAAAAAATAGAAAGACTTTCTCAAAGTGTTGATAAAGTATTTTCTCTGATTACAAATGCTCAAGTTCAGTTGGCTGTGAGGAAGGATAAAGAGCTTGAGCGAGATGTAGATGAGATAAAGAGGATAAGGGCAAGTATGGTAAAGTTATCTAAAACTATTGATACGCTTGAAGAAAGGATAGCGATGATAAATAAGTATATAGAGATTCGCAAGAAATTTGCGGACAAAAGGATAGTGGTCTACTCTACTGAAGAGTATAGAAACGATATTAGAATCATTGAAGAGATGTCAAAGCTTTTGGATGAAATAATGAATGAAATTATCTCTAGTAGTAGTTTTGGATTAGAATAGGTCAATGATGTGTCCCATTTTTTTTGCTTTGGTTTCAAGATACTTTTGATTGTACTTGTTTATTCCTACTACTATTGGGACTCTTTCGTTAACCTTAACTCCGAATTCCTGAAGTCTCTGAACTTTCCTAGGATTGTTTGTCATAAGTCTTACACTTTTTACTCCTAAATCTTTCAAGATCTGATA